>JBDHVF010000898.1:0-3671 GCA_039809605.1 Polyangiales bacterium
GGCGCGCCCGCGTTCTGGCGGCGCGCGTCGGGGGCGTGGACGCCGCCCCCCTCGCCGCCCTCGCTCGCGCGCGCGCTCGTCGCCGACGCGGGCGACCTCGATGCGGCCGCCACCGAAGGAGCCCGAAGGTCGAACACGACCCGCCGGTGGAACCCTCAGGGGGTTCGACCTACGCAACGCGGAGCGGCGCTCGAACCCCCAGGGGGCATGGGCGGCGAAATAGGCTCGACCATGGCTTCACGCGGGGTTGTGATCGGACTCGCCGTGGCCTTGATGACGTCATGCCGCCCGAGCGACGCCGCGCGGACGCGACGGTCATCGACCTCCTGCGACGGGCCGCGGAGGGACCTGGCGAGGCGCACGCGGCGGCGCTGATTCACCGCGACGTCAAGCCCGCGAACCTCATGGTGGCGCGGCGCGCGGCGAGATCGTGAAGGTGCCCTCCGCGTTTGAACGTCGAAGTCGTTGCGACGAAACTCGGGCCTCGATGCGAAGCCACGCCATCCTCGCCACGCTGATCTCGCTCGCCCTGGGATGCTCCCGCACCCCGGACAGGACGTCACAACCGCGGCGCCCGACCGCCGCGACATCCGCTGTGACGCCTTCCGCGGCGGCCCCCGAAGCGACGCCGCACCCCGCGACGCCGTCCGCGCCCACCGCCGAGGCCACCCCGGCCGCGGCGCCCTCGCCCGCTGCGCCTCCGCCCGCCGTGCTCGCCCCGCAGCGGTGGCCGGGTGACGCGACCTCGCTCGCAGACGCCGCGGGGCAGGCCAGCGCGATCGTCGTGGCGCGCCTCGGCGCACTCGGCACGCCCTCGGCCCCCACGATGGAGGTGACGAACTTCAGCGCCACGCGGTGGACCGTCAACCGGGCGCTGCGCGGCACGCTCCAGGGCGCCCTGACGCTCGCGCTGCGGGTGCAGACGCTCCCGGCGGATCGGGTGGAGCAGGTCCCGCGCCCCGGCGAGGACTACGTGCTGTTCCTCGCCGGTGGCTCGAACGGTGCGGCGGAGATCCGCAAGGTCGTCCCCGCCACGCCCGCGAACGTGACCCGGGCCGAGCAGGCCGCGCGCTGACCGGCGCGACCGCGACGAACCTCGCCACAAGCCGCTGTCCTTCCCTGCGTTCACGTCGTCGTGTGGCGCGCTGCACGACCGCGCCCGAGGGACCGCGCGAACCTCCCCGGAGCGCTCCCTGCGCTCGTCGCCGCCGCCCCGCTCGCGTCGCGCGTCTTCCGACTGCCCTCGCCGTACGACCACCGCTTCCTGGTGACCGCGTACGGGGGGTCTCGTCTCCGGGGTCGCACTTCACGCCGCCGAGCGCCTCGCCGTCGCGTTCGATCTCCTGGTGCTCTACGGCTACTCGGCGTCGAACACCGCGACGCTCACCGCGGCCCGGCCTCGGCGTCCGCTACGCCTTCGGCGGCGACGTGACCGCGCGCCTGGCCATGGACATCCACGTCACCACCTGCACCACCGCGAACGCCCGCACTTCGGCCGTCCCTGCGTTCGGCACGTCGCCTGCTCCGACCACGGTCGATGTGTCGCGGTGGTGAGGGAGCCTCCCTCACCCGCGAACGATCGAAAGGCGCTGAAGCGATGATGAGTCCCCTCGCCGCAACCGTGATCGCGCTGGCTCTTCTGGTGACCGCGAGCGCCGCCTCGGCACAGTCCGTTTCGAGCACCTCCACGGGCCCGACCCCGTCGGCGCCCGTCGGGTCGCCCGTGCTCGGGATGGAGACGCCGTGGCGAGGTGGCAGCATTCCGCCGGGGTACCGGCTCCACACGACGCCGAACACGGGTGTCGTCGCCGGCGGCATCGCGCTCTTCGTGGGAGGTTGGCTGCCGGCGTTGATCGTCGCGGGCAGCAACGAAAGGGAGTGGGCAATGGCGCTGCCGGTCGTCGGCCCCTTCATCGCCGCGGGGGATGCCCTCGGCTCGTCGTCGGGCGATTCCTTCAGCGGCCTTCGGAGCCTGGTCGCGGCCGCGGCGGTGGCCGACGGCTTCTTGCAGGCCGGCGGCATCGCGATGACCGTCGCCGGAATCATGTCCGGGCCTCGGGTGATGCGCTACGAGCCCGAGCTCGCCCGCAGCGCCGCGCAGGGTTCCCGCTGGGCGGTGGCTCCGGGGACCTCGGGCGCGCCGCTCGGCCTTACGCTCTCGCTGACGAGCATGTGACGTTCAGCGGCGGGCGCACTTGACGCTGTCGAGGTCCAGCGCGAATCCGGCTCGAACCCCGGTGCGCGCGGTTCATGCGCGCGTGGAGGGGCGGCAAAGCGCTCGGTGCGACGACGCGTAGGCGATGGCGCACCATGCGCCGAGGAGCGTACCGCGAGACCGACCCGCGCGGCGTCAGCTCCGGAGGCGTGCACGACGCCGAGCGCGCCCCGCGCGGTCGACGGCACGCAGCCCGGCACGCGCGCCGCGAAGTCGTCGCGGCGCCACTCGAAGAGCCGCACCACGCGCACGGTGTGAGCCGCGTCGTCGACGCTATGGCGCCATAGCCTTTGCCTCCGGCGCGCTCGAAAGCACCCATTTATCTGGGATTCCGGGGCATCTGTCGGGGATGCCTCAGGGGGGGGCCCCCCCCTACTTCGGCAGCTTCGCGAGCATGGCGGCGCTCCACGAGCGGAGGGCCGCCGCGGCGTGGGGGCGGCCGTCGAAGTGGTGCAGCACGCCGGCGAGCGCGCGCTGGAGCGCGAGGGGCGCGTAGCGAGTGCGCGGGCCCGTGACCAGCCCTTCGACCTGCTCGCCAAGGACATGCTCGAACTGCTGCTGGAGGACTGCGGCACCGTCGAGCGCCAGGTGGAGGTCGCGCTCCCCGCGCAGTTCGTCGACGTGACCTTCACGCCTACGTCCGCGGGCCGGGCGCTGCTGCGCGGGCGCGGCCTCTTCGGGCGCATGACGTCGCGGCGCAGCGCCTATGAGTGCGTGCACAACCCTCCGTCCGTCGCGCAGCTCCGTGAGCTCGCGCGCAAGCACCTCGCGTGGCACCTGGAGCTGACGCTGCGTGCGCGGCGCCTCCGGCCGCGCGCCCGCGTGCCGCTGCCAGGCCGAACATCGTGATCGTGAGGGGCGCCGCGCGGCGCGAATCGCTTGCATCGGCGCTCGACGCTCGCGCATCGGCGCTCGTTCGGGTGCATCGATCCGCAATGCGACGGTCACGTCGTCCAGATCGCCTGCATCACGCTTCGTAGGGCGAGCATCGCCCTTCGAGGGGCCGCAATGGGCATTCAAAAGGCAGACATCAGCATTGCGACGGCAGACATTGCGTTTGAAACGGCGGAAATATCGATTGAAGCGGCAGACATCACGACCTGAAACGTCGGCTTCATGTCTTATGTCGGCGGCTATCGCTCTTATGTCGGCGGCTATCGCGTTTGAGCGACCCGCCGCGGCGCCCGAACGCCTCGCATCGGCGCTCGCGTCGCCTGCACTCGGCGTCGAACGTTACGCACGCCGCGATGAATCCGCCGCGCGACTCGCAGGCTCCTGCGCTTCTCGCTCCTGGCGCGTCGCCGCACGGCGCGTACGCCTCGCAGAGACCGGAGGCCCGAGGACAGTCCGATCACCACGCTCACAGCGAGAGACCAGCCGCGGCTCCGCAGAGCCGCGGCGCACCCGCGACGCCGTCAGCTCGCGGTATTCTGTCGCTGCGTAGATGCACTGCCGC
>JBDHVF010000899.1:0-3667 GCA_039809605.1 Polyangiales bacterium
CTGTCATGGTGCTCTGGCACAGCCACTTTCGTCGCGACGGCAAACCTCACCACCCGCGCTCAACACGGACCACTACCGACTCCCGCGAGTCGTTGCGCGCTCGCCGACCACCTCCCAACGACTCCCACGAGTCGCTCGACGCTCGCCATCCACCTCGACGCCGCTCTCGCGAGTCGTTCCGCCCTGCCCGAGCACCTCGAAGCGACTCCCGCGAATCACTCTTCGTTCGCCGGGCATCGCCTTCGAAGAAAAATCGGTCGCAGCTCCTACAGGTCCTCTTCGCTCCCGTCGATGAAGGAATCGAAAGGAGTCGCTCATGGAGCGAAAGAAGAAGAAGCCCAACGGCTCGATCGTCATTTCGAATCCCACGACGCCGCCGCCGGGTGAGGCCGCCGACGCGTGGGCCCTGGTCGAGTCCGAGGCGATGGCGCTCTCGGAGTCGGAGCTCGAGCCCCTGCACGTCGACCTTCAGGCCGCGGGCGAGACGGCCACGGCCGTGGTCGCCGAGGTGCGCGGCGACGCGGCCCTCCTCGCGCGGTTCAACAAGGTGATCGAGATCGGCGAGCTGCCGAAGGGCACGTTCGGCCGCGTGATGCTGCTCGCCAACGCGGGCTGGTACGTGCGCCACGCGCAGTCGCTCGCCGAGTCGTCGCACACGACCGCGCAGGTGCCCGTCGCCCTCGTCGAGCGCGCGACCGAGCTGCGGGTGCGCATGCGCAAGGTCGCCGTCTACTACTTCGACAAGCACCCCGAGGAGGGGCCCGTGGTCACCGCCGTCGGCCGCAAGCGGAGCCACCGCGCGCTCGCCAACGACCTCGTCGCGCTCGCCGACGTCTACAAGCGCCGCCACGCGGTGGTCTCCAAGGATCCGCAGCACTTCCACGCCACCGACGAGGCCGACGCCCGCGCCCTCGCGGCCGAGATCCGCAAGGCGCTCTCCTCCCGCGAGACCCCCGAGCTCGCGCTCTGGACCGACCGCTGCGTGCGCGTCTACACCCTGCTCTTTCGCGCGTACGCGGGCGTTCAGTCGACCGGGCGCTGGCTGCTGCGCGCGACGTCCGACGAGGCCGAGCGCCGCTTCCCCTCGCTGGTGAGCGGCTCTCGCAGCGAGCCGAGGCCGCGCAAGAAGCCCGCGGCCGAAGGCGCTCCGACGCCGGGCGAGCCGCAGCCGGCCGTGCCCCGCTCGGCCGCGAAGCGCGCCCGCCGCCGCACCCGCTGACCCGTTCCCCTGCGACACACCCTCCATTCGCCGCTTTACAGCCCGTCGCCCTCGCGGCTATAGGGCGCGATCGCACGGCTCCGCGCGCAGGAAGGGCGCCCTGGTGAGCCGCGCGGAGCACGCATGGGCATCGCCGATCGCACCCGGACGGAGGCACCTCCGCCCGTGGAAGAGCTGCACATTCGAAAGCCGGGCGTGTACGTGAGCCTGGTGGTCAACCGTCGCCACCGCGTCGCGCGCGTGGTCGACTTCCTCGCGGGGAGCTTCCTCCAGAAGATGCAGGCCATCGACGCCGCGGCCCTGAAAGCTGGCATCGAGCGCGTGTACACCCTCGTCGAGCGCGAGGAGTCGGGCGGGTGGATGAAGGTCGGGTACGCGCGCGAGGGGTCCATCCCCGGCTATTACAAGCGCTCCGACGCGTACCTCATGGGGCACCTGGTGAGCGCGAGGCCCGCGGTCGACGAAGACGGCAACCTCCTCGCCCCCGTGGCCGACGCAGCGCGCGCCGAGAAGACCATGGCGCAGGCGCGCAAGCTCGTCGACGCGCTCGTGGCGCCCCGCGCGGTGCGCGCCGAGGTGGTCGACGACGCGCTCGCCGCGTCGCGGTGGGCGACGGGCCGTGGCACGAAGCGCCCCGCGTGGCTCGACGACCGCTTCGGGCGCGCGGGCACGCGCTTTCACCTGAGCGTGAAGCCCTCGCGCGCAACGACGAAGCCCGCCGAGCAGGTGGTGTCGGTCGAGGCGCAGGAGACCTTCGGCAACGCGTACATCCAGCCCGCCTCGTGGCCCACCCGGCCCGAAGAGGGGGGCATGCTCGTGGGCGCGCTGCGCGCGCTCGCGAGCGAGCTCAAGACCCGCGAGCTCGGGTGCGTGTTCGGCATGACGCCCGCCGACAACCCCACCGCCGCCGCGGCCATGCTCGCCTCGGGCTACCGCAAGACGGGCCTCGCGTCGAAGCACCTCGGCACGGGCGACCGTCGCACCGACGCGATCCTCTGGACGCGTCGGCCCGCGTCGGCAGACGCAGACGTGGCGTAGCAAAACGCGCCTCCCCTCGCCCCGCGGGAACTGCTAGGCTGCCGCGCGCGTTGCAGAGCGCGGAGTGCACGGATGCGTACGATCGAAGACGTAGAGCAGTTCCTCAAGGAGAGCGGCATCGCCTACCAGGACCTGGGCGATGGGATGTTCATCGTGACCGACCACGAGTCGGGCGTGAGGAACCTCGCGATCAAGGTCGACACCCCCGTGGTGATCTTCCGCATGCGCGTCGGTGACACGCCCGCCGCGGGCGCCGCGGGCCGCGAGCGGCTCTTCGAAGAGCTCCTGCGGCTGAACGGCGGGGGCCTGCTCCACTCGGCCTTCTCGCTGCAAGACGACGGGATCTACCTCTCGGCCGCGCTGCCGCTCGACAACCTGGACCAGAACGAGCTTCAGGCCGTCGTCGAGGACATGGGCCTCGCGGCCTCGCAGCACCTCCCCCGCCTCGACCTTCACCTGGATCACTGAAGAGGAAGAAGAGCTCCATGGGAATCTTCGGACGCCTCGCGTCGCTCATCAAGAGCAACCTCAACGACCTCATCTCCAAGAGCGAAGACCCGGAGAAGATGCTCAACCAGGTCATCCTGGAGATGAACACGCAGCTCATGGACGCCAAGAAGCAGGTCGCGCTGGCGATCGCGGACGAGAAGCGCCTGGGCAAGCAGTTCGACACCGAGAAGGCCACGGCCGAGGAGTGGGAGCGCAAGGCCATGATGGCCGTGCGCGCGGGCGAGGACGAGCTCGCCAAGGAGGCCCTGCTCCGTCAGAAGGAGCACGAGGCGCTCTCGGCCGAGCTCGAGCGCCAGTGGCAGAAGCAGAAGACCGCCGTCGAGCAGCTCAAGAACGCGCTGCGGGTGCTCAACAACAAGATCGAAGAGGCCAAGCGCAAGAAGAACGTGCTCATCGCGCGAAAGAAGCGCGCCGAGGCGCAGAAGGCCATCCACGAGACCATGTCGGGCCTCGCCAACGACAGCGCGTTCGAGACCTTCAACCGCATGGAGGAGAAGATCGTCGCGATGGAGGCCGAGGCCGACGCGCAGAGCGAGGTCGCCGAGCAGTACTCGGGCGACTCGCTCCAGCAGAAGTTCCGCGACCTCGAGACGGCGCGCGGGGCCGACATGGCCCTCGACGAGCTCAAGCGCAAGATGGGCCTCGCCGCCAGCGCCGCGCCCGCCGCCCCCAACGTGCGCGTGACCGCCGAGGAGGCCGTCGCCCCCGCGGCCACCGAAGAGACCACCGAGGCGGCCGAGCTCGAGGCCGTGCTCGCCCAGGCCAAGGCCCGCCGCGGCCAGGCGGGCTGAGCGTCCATCCCGTCGCGGGCGGGTAGTGGCCCGGTTTGCGTCAAACCTCACCACTCGCTCGGCTCGAACCGTGCGTCTGGTCACGATGTGCCAGCGCTCGACTCGCCTG
>JBDHVF010000900.1:0-3662 GCA_039809605.1 Polyangiales bacterium
TCGTGATCCACCTGCGCGAAAGAGACGCGAGGAAGGCCGCGTGACGGTATCGGAGCCGTTCCGCGGATCCCTGCTCACGGACCGTGCGGAGGTCGTAGGGGAACAGGCTGCTCGCCACGAGCACGTCCCCGACGTACTGCGCGATCGGATCGACTCCGAACGCCATGCCCACCTGAATGATCGTGCTCGCACCGCTGGCCGCCAGCCATCGGAGCGCGAGGCGGGCGGAGCCCCCGGCACCAACGGCACCGATCGCCTCGGCGCGAATCATCCACACGCGGCGCCCGCGAATCGACGCGAGATCGCGGTACTTGCCGAGCTCGGGGTGGCGACGTTCCACCGGCGTGTATTGGCGTGACCTCGCGGCGGCCAGCACTGCGTCGCGCTCCCGGTCGAACGCCACGACCACGAGGACGTCGGCGCCCGGCTCTCTGACAACCTCGGCGTCGTGGGGCGGTGGGACGCCATCGACGGGCTCCGACATGCCGCGGGTTTCGCACCCATGAGTCGCACCGGTCAAGAACTGGCGGCGGGTCACGCCAGCGCTCGCGGCCGCCGTCGTCATCGGCGAAGTTCGGCGCGCCGTCGCCCCGGTGTGGCGTGGTGGTAGCGTCGCGCCGTGATGAACGCGCCCCCCTCTCTCTCGCCACTCATGAGGTTCACGCTGCCGCTCGCGGGCTGTGCCTCCACCGTGGCCAGCAGCGTGGGCGAGCGCGACGCGGCCGTCGCCGATGTGCGCGAGGGCGTCTCGGTCGCGCCGAGTCGCTCCGTGAATCACCAGGTGGAAGCGGGACGGCATGGGAGAGTTCCCTTCGCCGCGGTCAGCATGGAGGGCGCCAGCGACGGCGCGGCACAGGAGACGGCTGCCTCACGGCATGACGCGGACGACGCCGAACATCCCGCCGCCCGCGTGGTAGGTGCAGTAAAACGGGTAGTCGCCAGTGGTCGGGAAGGTCACGTCGTACACCGTGCCCGTGGTGCGCATCCGGATCGGAGAGGGCGTCGTACCCGCGCCGCTCTGGCCGGGCGCGACGCCGGGAGCGAGGGGGTGGCTCGTGAAGCTGCTCATGAACATCACCGCCTGACCCGCGCGGATCATCATGCACGGCGGGTCGTAGAGGTTGCTCCTCGTGGCCATGATCATCCGGTCGTCGTCGGTGCCCCCGCTGCGATCGACGAAGCGGCCGTCGGCGCAGCCGTGGAGCGCCGTCCCCGTCGCGCCATCCGCGGGCGCATCGGCGGCATCATGGCCGCTCGCGTCGTCGTGACTTGTTGCGTCGTCGTGATCGACCGCGGGCGTAACAGTTCAGACCCCAGCCGCGACGTGGTCAGTTGTCATGCGGCCTGACCGTTGACGTGCAGCTTGAAGGGCGCGGACGAGCGTCGCCGGAGGCGTGGGAGAGGGGCCATCGCGGGTGCGTGCGAGGAGCGCCTCGACGACGACCTCTTCGAAGCTCACGCCGAGCTGCTTGCAAGTCGCGGCGAGGCTGCGGAGCACCATCTCGCGGTACACGCCGCCCAGCGAGCGGCTCTGCTGCATGCGCTTGCGGTCGATCACTGTGGGTCGCAGCGCCCGCTCCGCGCAGTTGTTCGTGGGCTCCATCTCCCCAGTGTCGTCGCTCAGGTACGTCACCCACAGGTCGACCTCGCGCTCGATCCGCTTCGCCATCCGCACGCAGTCCACGTCCCTCCACGGGCCTCGGGCCAGCCGCAGAAGCTCGCGACGTGCACGAGCCCGGTAGTGCAGCCACGTCGACGGGGCCAGCTGGTCGTGGCGCCCGTACAGGGCGATCATCCACGCGAGGTGCTCGCGCAGCGGCCCCATCATCGCCACGACCTCGGGGCAGTCGGGACGCGCCGCCAGCAGGTCGCGCGCAGCTCGCAGCGGATGAGCCAGGCACCGCTGGTCGCCGTGGTGGGTGACGTGCTGAAACCGCTCGGCCTCGTCGCTCACCACCGCGCCGTCGATCGCCTTGCCCAACGCGCGCCGCGGCACCAGGCCCGAGCCCTCGGAGTCGATCCAGTACACCGTGATCCGCCGCGTTGTGAACACCCACACCACGGCCCGCTCGCCGTCGTAGGTCCACGACGTCGCGTCCTCGTAGACCACGGGCTCGTGGGTGATCTGTTCGATCAACCACCAGAACGTCGGCGCGAGCGCGGCGGCCGTGCGATCGAGCATCGCCACGATCTGCCCACCCGAGAGAGGCCGCCGCCAGACCGTGCGCGTGAAGGTCTCCAGGTCGCCCACGGTGCTTCCCATCGTGGCCCGCAGCGATGCCAGCATCGCGTGAGCGCGCGGGCCGTAGTCCGAGTCGGGGAGCGCGAAGGGGACGCGGGGCCTCACGCGCCGCTTGCAGCGCGGGCACCAGCCCCGATGGAGCACATGACGGATCGTGCGGAGCGTGCGCGCGACGGCTTCGAACTCGAAGCGTTCGTCCGTGCGCGCGGTGGGCTCGACGGCACCGCCACAGCGTGGGCAAGCCTCGGGGAGATGGTGCTGCGTCTCGTCGATGGGCTCGGGCCGCGGACGCGCGTTGCCCTTGTGGCCGGGCTGCCCTCCGTGGGGCCGCCCCGAGGGCGGTCGCGTCGGCGGCGGCGTTCCCCGTCCTCCACCGTGACCTCCCGCCGCCAACGCGCGCTCCAACTCCGCGACGCGCTCGCCCAACACGGTGACGACCTGCATGAGGAGCTCGTTCTGCGCCCGCAACATGCGGATCTCCTCGTGCGCTGCCGCGAGCTGCGACTCCAACGAGGCCGCGCGAGCTACGAGCTCGCGAATCGGTGCGAGCGGATCGTCCACAACACCGCCGACGTCGAGCGCACTTGCAGCTCTGTCAAGCCGCCGCGACAGGGGTCTGAACTGTTACCCGCGGGCGAGTCGGCCGCAGCGGGCTGGTCGACCGAGATGTCCGCGGGCGCCGCGTCGGCCGGCGAGCGGGCGAGCGGATCGGTGGTTTCGCCGCCACACGCGGAGGCGAGGGGGATCAACACGAGGAGGGCGATGGGGTCGAGGCGCATGAACGGTTCCTTTGATCGGTGCGGTGGAGGGGGAAGAGGTCAGCTCGCGCCGACGTCGCGCAGCAATGCGTCGACCGTGCGCGCCGCGCAGGCGAGCAGCGTGAGCGTCGGGTGGCGATCGCCCACGAGAGGCACGTGCCTCGCGTCGGCGACGTAGAGGCCCGGCGTTCTCCGCCACCGCCCGTCGGCGTCGATGTCCTCGCGCTCGCGCTCCGGCGGCCGGCTGAGAGACTCGCCACCGAGGGTCATGCCGTCGGGCGAGGCGAGGGGCACGACGAGCGGGCTGGTGCCGCCGAGCGCCCCGGCGATTGCGAGGCACGTGGCCTTCATCTCCTCGCCGATGGCGCGGTCGTTGTCGGTCAGTGCGAGCCGCAGGACCGGCACCGGCCGCCCGAGCGCGTCGAGATCGTCGGGGTCGAAGCTCACCGTACGCTTGTGGGACGGGAGCATCGTGCCGAAGGCGCTCACGATGTAGAGGGTCATGTCGGCCAGCGCGCGCTCGTCGAGGTCGAGCATCGAGGCCGCCTGCGCGCCGACCACCGACGCGGCCTGCGGCCCCTGGATCTCGACGCTGAAGCCGCCGAGGTAGGGCCTCGCCTCGCCACCCGCGACGTTGACGAACCTGGGCACCAGGGCCGCGC
>JBDHVF010000901.1:0-3650 GCA_039809605.1 Polyangiales bacterium
CTCTCGGCGAAGACCGTCTGCGCGGCCTGCAACCCGCCGAGCGCGCGGATGCGGCCCACCTGGAAGCGCGAGAGGTCGGCCTCGGCGCGGTCGAGGTCGATGCGCGGCCGCAGCCCGCGGTCGACCCACGCGCGCGCGTAGTCGCGGTGGGCGGTGGCGCGCTCGACGGCGTCCTCCGAGGCGCGCAGCACGGAGCGCGCGGCCAGCACGGCGTAGTAGGCCTCGCGCACGCCGAGGTCGATCAGCAGCTGCGCCTGCGCCGCGCGGTAGCGCGCCACGTCGACCGCCGCGTCGGCGGCGGCGGACTCGGCGGCCACGCGCCCGAAGTCGAACACCTGCTGGTCGAGGCCCACGCCCGCGGCGGTGCTCATGTACGGCGTCCAGTTGATGTCCGAGGGGCGCTGGAGGAAGCCCGTGCCCGCGATGCGCGGCATCTCGACGGCGCCCGCGCTCCCGAGCCAGTTGGCGGCCGAGTTGTTGTTCGTGCCGTACACGCCCTGGAGCGTCGCGCCCAGCCGCGGGAGCCAGCGCGAGCGGGGCACCTGCGCCTCGGCGCGGCGCGCCTCGACGTCGGCGCGCGCGACGGCGAGCCGCGGGTGATGCGTCCTCGCGTACGCCAGCGCGTCGGCGAGGGTCATCGCGCGAACGGGTGACGCGGCGAGCTCCGTGGGCGCCGCGCGCTCGGCGGTCTGCGCGACCGCGACGCGAGGGAGCGCGCCCGCCGCGGCGAAGAGGCCGAGCGTCGCGGCCACGGCGCTGCGCCGCGCGCGCCGCGTGGGATGGGGTCTCGTGTTCGGCATCGGTGCGCGGGCACTACGCACGGCGCATACCGCTCGCGCGCGCCGCGAGAAACCCGTGTGCGGCGCGCGGCGAGGGCGCGCGCCGCGGGAATTTGCAGCGGGGCGCGCTGCGAATTCCCGCAGCGAAATAACGGTTAGAACACGTGGGCGACGAGCACGTGGCAGCGGGCATGCGTCACGATGCGCCCCGGCACCGTGCCCGTCACGCGCTCGAGCCAGTCGTAGGCGTGGGAGCCGATCACGATGAGGTCGGCGCCCACCTGCTCGGCGGCCTCGAGGATGGTCGCCCACGAGCGACCCTCGGTGATCACGTGCTGCGGGCGCACGCGGGGGAGGCCGGCCGCGAGGCGCGAGAGCTCGGCCTCGGCCTCGGCGTGGAGGTACGCGGGCAGCGGGTCGTGGCCGACGTGGGCGGCGGGCGGGAACTCCTGCGGCACCTGGATGGCGCGGAAGAGCACCATCGACGCGTCGAAGCGCTCGGCGACCTCGGCGGCGAGCGAGAGCACGGCGGGGGCGCGCTCGGTGCGATCGAGCGCGACGAGAATGGTTCGGATCATGATTTCGGGGGCTCCTCGGGTTCGTCTGCGAGCCAGCGCGCGAGCGTGCCCCGGTCGATGCCGAGGCGCTCGGCGGTGCGCGTGCGGTTGCCGCCCATCTCCGCGAGCGCCCAGGCGGCGTACTGCCGCTGCACCTTCTGGATCGGCAGCACCTCGCCGTGAAAGAGCGCGTCGGGCGCCTCGTCGCGCCCCTCGCGCACGGCCGCGGGCAGCTCGTCGAGCTGCACCTCGGCGCGCCGCCCGAGCAGCACGAGGCGCTCGATGGTGTGCGCGAGCTCGCGCACGTTGCCGGGCCAGCGGTGCCGCGCGAGGCGCTCGACGACCTCGCGCGAGAGCGACGTCACGGGCGACCGCGGGTGGCGCGCGAGCGCCGCGCGGAGGAAGTGCTCGGCCAGCGCGGGGATGTCCTCGCGGCGGCGGCGCAGCGGCGGGAGCTCGACGGTCACCACGTCGAGGCGGTAGAGCAGGTCTTCGCGGAAGGCCCCGCGCGCGACGGCCGCGTGCAGGTCGTGGTGGGTCGCCGCGAGGATGCGCACGTCGACGGGCCGCTCGTGCGACTCGCCCACGGGCCGCACCGCGCCGCGCTCGAGCGCGTGCAGCAGCTTGGCTTGCAGGGGCAGCGCCATGTCGCCGATCTCGTCGAGCAGGATGGTGCCCCCGTGCGCCTCGACGAAGAGCCCCGCGCGCGCCGACGTGGCGCCCGTGAAGGCGCCGCGCACGTGGCCGAAGAGCTCGCTCTCGAGCAGCGCCTCGGGCAGCGCCGCGCAGTTGACGCTCACCAGGGGCCTCGACGCGCGCGCGCTCCGCGCGTGGATCGCCTGCGCGAGCAGGCCCTTGCCCGTGCCCGTCTCGCCGAGGATGAGCACGGGCACGTCGGCGTCGGCCACGCGCTCGAGCACCTCGAAGACCCGGCGCATCTCGGGGCTGTCGCCCAGGATGTCGGGCGCCCCCGCGCGCCCCCGCAGCGTCAGGCGCAGCGCGGCGGCCTCGCCGCGCACCCGCTGCTCCTCGAGCGCGCGCCGCAGGAAGATCACCAGCTCCTCGTGCTTGAAGGGCTTGGTGAGGTAGTGGTACGCGCCGCGCCGGATCGACTCGACGGCCGAGTCGACGGCGCCGTACGCGGTCATCACGATCACGGGCCGCGCGGGGTCGAGGCGCCGCGACTCCGAGAGCAGCTCGAGCCCGTCGACCGACTGCATCCGCAGGTCGGTCACCAGGGCGTCGAAGGGCTCGGTGCGCAGCCGCTCGAGCGCCTCGCGGCCCGACGAGACGGCCACGGCGCTGAAGCCCTCGTCGGCGAGGCCCTCGGCGATCATCTCGGCCATCTGCGCGTGGTCGTCGACGACGAGCACGTGCGGGCGGGGGGCGGGCTCAGCGGTCGTCACGGTCGTCCTCGCTGGCGACGGGCACCCGCAGCGACGCCCGCGTGCCGCGCGGCGCGCGCGGGGCGATCGACAGCGAGCCGCGGTGGATCTTCATGATCTCGTTGGTGATCGCGAGCCCGAGGCCGGTGCCCTTGCCCGCGGGCTTGGTGGTGAAGAAGGGCTCGACGGCGCGCGCCGCGTCCGAGGCGCTGATCCCGCTGCCGTCGTCGAGCACGGTGAGCTCCACCGCCTGCCCGTCGCGCTCGGCCGTGACCTCGACGCGGCCGCCCGGCTCGCACGCGTCGCACGCGTTGAGGAGGAGGTTCACCAGGCCCTGCACGAGCAGCCGCGCGTCGCCGCGCACGCGCGGCAGGCCCTCGGGCACCGCGCCCGCGAGCGCCACGCCCGCGTGGCTGAAGCGGTGCTCGACGAGCGCCAGCGCGGCGCGCAGCACCTCGCGCGGCGCCACCCGCTCCATCGGCGGCAGGTCGCCCCGCGCGAGGTCGAGGAACCCGCGGATCACCTGCCGGATGCGCTCGGCCTCGTCGAGGATCACCTGCGCGCCGCGCTGCGACCGCGCGTCGTCGCCCGCGCGCGCGAGGAGCTGCTCGGCGCGGCCCGCGATCACCCCCAGGGGGCTCGACACCTCGTGCGCCACGCCCGCGGCGAGCGTCACCATCGCCGCCGCGCGGCTCTCGCGCTCGAGCTGCTCCTCGCGCTCGCGCTCGCGCTCCGACTCGGCCAGCCGCCGCAGGGCCTCGAGCTTCCTCCGCTCGGCGCGCAGCGCGAAGCTGCCGAAGCCGAGCGTCACGCCGATGGTGAAGAGCTGCCCGAGCAGGAGCCTCCACTGCGCGCGCGTCTGCCGGTCGCGCACGCGGGCGCGGCTCGCCACCACGGCCACGCCCCACTGCCCGAGCGGCCCGGCGTTG
>JBDHVF010000902.1:0-3650 GCA_039809605.1 Polyangiales bacterium
CGGCGCGCGGGGGCGATGGCGCTGGTGACGCTGGCGGCGCTCCTGCTGCTCGCGCTGGCGGTGCCCGCGGTGCGCGCCGAGGTGATCTCGGGCCTGCGCCGCTGGCTCGCGCGCGAGGACGCGTACATGGCCGGCATCGAGGAGGTGCAGCCGGTGTTCCGCGGGGGGTCGCTGCGCGAGGGCCTCGCGACGATCTACCGCACCTTCGGCGTCGCGGGCGGCGCGCACCCGCTCGCCCTCGCCGCCGCGCTCGCGGGCCTCGCGCGATACCGCCGCAGGGGCGCGCTCGAGCTCGGCGCGTTCTGGGCGGCGCTCTCGGCGCTCACGCTGCTCCAGATGCGCTTCGGCCGCGTGCTCGCGCCCGTGGCGGGCCTCGCGATCGGCGTCGGCGCGTGGGCCGTGGCCGAGAGGCTCCGCGAGTCGCCGCGCACGGCTCGCTTCGCGGCGGCGGCGCCGTGGGCGCTCGCGGCCCTGTGGATGCTCGACCCGAGGGCGCGGGCGTGGTTCGCCGCGCGGCCCGCGGGCGTGACCGACGAGGTGCGTGCGGCGCGCTTCCTCCGCGGCGCGGCGGCGGCGAGCGAGGGGGTGTTGCAGCAGGGCGAGCGCCCGGTGCTCGTCACCAGCTTTGGCAGCTACCTCGCGCCCGACACCTTCTGGCGCAGCGAGCGCGCGTGGCTCGGCGACGAAGACGCGCTCGACGCCTGGCTCGCGTCGCGCCGCGTGCGCTGGGTCGTCGCGGGCGCCGAGCACTTCGGTGGCGGCGCGGCGGGCGCGCACATGCCCCCTCCCCTGGCCCGCGACGCGTCGGGGCGCGTGGCCTTCAACGCCGAGTTCTTTCGAAGGGTGCCGCTCGCGTCGCTGGTGATCGGCGGCGGCGGCGCGCCGCGCACGGGCGCCCCGCACCTCGCCCGCTGGATGCCCCGCCTCGCCGCCGGCCTCGCGCTGCGCACGCGCGAGAGCGTCGTGCCGTCGCTCTGGGTGTACGAGCGCGTCGAGGGCGCCGTCGTTCGCGGCGCGGCCCCCGACGGAGAGCTCGTGACGCTCGCCACGCAGCTCGTGGTCGACGGCGCCGCCCACCGCCACGTCGCGTGGGCCCGCGCGACCGGCGGGGGCTTCTCGATCCGCACGGCGCTGCCGACGCGCTGGCGCTCGGAGAACCTCTCGACGCCGGGGCCCGCGCTCCTCGCGGTGGGTGCGCGCGCGCCGCGCCCGATCGAGGTGCCCGAGGCCGCCGTGCGCGCAGGCTCCAGCCTCGCGGTCGACGGCGCGCGTTGACCCGCCGCCGCGTTGCAATTCGCTGGTGCGCACGGGCCCTCGCGATAGTCTCCGCGGCTTGGAGGTGAACCGAGCATGAGCGATCACGGCACGAAGAGGGTGAGGCTTGGCGCGACGGGGCCCGAGGTGTTCCCGCTGGCGCTGGGGTGCATGGGCATGTCGGGGGTGTACGGCGCCACCGACGACGACGAGAGCGTGCGCACCATCGAAGAGGCGATCGACGCGGGCGTGAACCTCATCGACACGGGGGACTTCTACGGCATGGGCCACAACGAGCGGCTCGTGGGGCGGGCGATCCGCGGGCGCCGCGACCGCGTGGCGCTCTCGGTGAAGTTCGGCGCGATGCGCGGCCCCGACGGGTCGTGGCTGGGCGTCGACACGCGCCCCGCGGCGGTGAAGAACTTCGTCGCGTACAGCCTCGACCGCCTCGGGGTCGAGACCATCGACGTCTACCGCCCCGCGAGGCTCGACCCCGCGGTGCCCATCGAAGAGACCGTGGGCGCCGTGGCCGACCTCGTGAAGGCGGGCTACGTGCGGCACATCGGGCTCTCCGAGGTGGGCGTCGAGACGATCCGCAAGGCGCGGGCGGTGCACGCCATCGCCGACCTTCAGATCGAGTACTCGCTCGCGAGCCGCGGGCCCGAGGAGAAGATCTTCCCCGCGCTCGCCGAGCTCGGCATCGGAGCGACCCTCTACGGCGTCTTCTCGCGGGGCCTGCTCACGGGCAGCAAGCCCCAGGGCGGCCGGGACTTTCGCGCGCACCTGCCCCGCTTCGCGGGCCCGCAGGGGGCGCAGAACGCCGACGTGGTCGCGGCGCTGCACCGCTTCGCGGCCGACCGGTCGATGAGCCCCGCGCAGCTCGCCATCGCGTGGGTGCGCGCGCGCCAGCCGTCGTTCGTGCCGCTGGTGGGCGTGAAGACCCGCGCGCAGCTCCGCGACGCGCTCGGGGCGCTCGACAAGCGCCTCACGGCCGACGACCTCGCCGCGCTCGAGGCGATCGTGCCGCCGGGCGCCATCGCGGGAGAGCGATACGCCCCCGCGGCGATGGCGAGCCTCGACAGCGAGCGCTGACGCACGCGAGAATCCGCGCGATGACCTTGCGACGGCCTTCGCTCGCGCTCGCGCTCTGCATCGCGCTCTCGTCGTGCTCCGACGACGACGCGCCCTCGGGCGAGCCCAACCCCCCCGACCTCGACGTGATCGAGTGGCTCGACGGCTCCGACTGGTAAGACGACGCGCTGCCCGACGACCTCGCGCCCGCCGACGACGCGCCCGCGCCCGACGACGCATCCGACGACGACGCGCCCGCGCCCGACGACGCACCCGACGACGACGCGCCCGCGCCCGACGTCGCGATGGACGCGCCCGCGCGCGACGTCGCGATGGACGCGCCCCCGCGCGACGTCGCGACGGACGCGCCAGTGCGTGACGTCTCGCCCGTGCGCGACGCGGGCGTCGACGCGCCGACGGACCGGCCCGACGCGGGGGGCTTCGCGTTCCCCACGCCGATTCGTCACGTGATCGTGCTCGTGCGCGAGAACCGCACGTTCGACACGATGTTCTCGGGCTTTCCCGGCGCCGAGACGACCACCACGGGGCTGCTCTCGACGGGCGCACGCGTCGCGCTCCGCCGCGCGCCCGACCGCAACCTCGACGGAGACATCCGCCACAGCCACGCGGGCGCCGTGATGGCCTACGCGGGCGGGCGCATGAACGGCTTCGACCGCAACGCGCGGCTGCACTCGGACACGAACGACCCCATGGGGCCCTTCATCCACTACGCCGAGTCGCAGATCCCGAACTACTGGCAGTACGCGCGGCGCTTCGTGCTCTGCGACCACTTCTTCTCGACCACGCTCACGCAGAGCTCGCCGGGCCACTTCGCCTTCTGGACCGCGCAGGTGCCCATCATCGACAACCCCGACTGCCCCGGCACGGCGTGCCGCGACGGCACGGGCTGCTTCGCGCCGCGCGCGACGGTCACCACCATCAACCAGGACACCTGCGCGATCGCCACGCGCACGTCGGCGCCGTGCTTCGACGTGCCCTCGGTCGTCGACGCCTTCCCCTCGTCGCTCACGTGGCGCGTGTACGCGTCGGCCAACGACGCGGGCGTCGTCTCGTCGCCGCTCGCGATGGCCCGCGGGATCACGCGCGACCGCGCGCGGTTCCTCTCGCACACGGCCGCGGTGTCGACGCTGCTCGCCGACCTGCGCGCGGGCCGCCAGGCCAACCTCGTCGTCGCCCACGTCGGAGGCGCCGCGGGGGAGCACCCGCCCTACGGCCTCTGCGAGGGCGAGAACTTCGCCGTCAACGTCGTCAACGCCGTGATGAGCGGACCCCACTGGCGCGACACGGCCATCCTGCTCACCTAC
>JBDHVF010000903.1:0-3646 GCA_039809605.1 Polyangiales bacterium
GTCGAGCTGTGCCAGCCGCGCGCGCGTCTGCTGGATGAACACGTTCGCGCGCCGCGCCGCGAACGCGTCGGGCGCGCGGCGGCGCTGCGCGACGAACGCGGGCGCGTAGGCGGGCTGCGCGACGGGCGCGGGCGCCGCGTACACGGGCTGGCCGACCACCACCGTGGTGCCGCCCACGGGCGCGCGGGGGTCGTACGAGAGCGGGTCGGCGAACGCGACCGACGTGGCGAGCGAGCCGAGGGCGAGCGTGACGGCGGCGAGGGCGGCGCGGATCTTCATGGCGTGACTCCTTCGGTGACGGCGCCGCGTCGTGCGCGGCGTGACGGGGCTCTTCTCAACGGCCGTGCCACCGCTCGAAGGGCTTGTTTCAAAGGCCTCTGGCGGCGTCGCAGGGGGCCGCGACGTCAGGGCCGGCGACAGGTGTCGGCCGCCGTGACGCGCGCGGCGAAAACCGTGTACACCCGAGGGCCATGACGTCGACCGCGACGGCCGCCGCGCGGCCCTGGTACCGCTCGAGCACGGCGCACATCTTCGCGGGCCTCGCGCTCGGCGTCGCGCTCGGGGGCTCCCTCCCGCAGAACGAGCACCCGCAGGCGTACGAGCTGTTCCACTTCCTCTCGAAGGCGTTCATCGCGCTCATCAAGAGCGTGATCGTGCCGATCCTGCTGGCGACGATCGTGACGGGCATCGCGCAGACCGGCGACGTGCGCTCGGTCGGGCGCATGGGCGCCCGCGCGCTCGTGTACTTCGAAGCGGTCACGACGGTGGCGCTCATCATCGGCCTCGCGATCGCCAACACGCTGCGCCCCGGCGAGGGCTTGCCGCTGCGCGCCGACGCCCACGTCGCGCTCGTCACCCCGCAGTCGGGCTGGGAGACGGCGCTGCACGCCTTCCCGAGCAACCTCTTCAAGCACGCCGCCGAGGGAGACATCCTCCCCGTGGTGGTCTTCGCCTCGCTCTTCGGCGTGGCGCTCACGCGCGCGGGCGACCGCGCGAGGCCCGTGTTCGCGTTCTTCGACGGGCTCACGCACGTGATGTTTCGCTACACCGACATGGTGATGTCGCTCACGCCCCTCGGCGTGTTCGGCGCCATGGCCTACAACGTCAGCCACATGGCCGGCGGGCACGACGTGGGCGGGCGCGTGATCCGCGGATGGCCCGCCGTCGCGCACCTGCTCGCGCAGTACGCCCGCGTGGTCGGCAGCCTCTACCTCGCGCTCGTGTGCCTCTTCCTCCTCGCGTTCGTGCCCGTGATGCTCGTCACCCGCACGCCGGTGCGGGGCTTTCTGCGCGCGATCCGCGAGCCCGCCGTCACGGCGTTCAGCACGGCGTCGAGCGAGGCCGCGCTGCCGAAGCTGCTCGACGAGATGGTGCGCTTCGGCGTGCCGCGGCGCGTGGCGAGCTTCGTCATCCCCGCGGGCTACAGCTTCAACCTCGACGGCTCGACGCTCTACCTCGTGCTCGCCAGCCTCACGATCGCGCAGGCCGCGGGCCGCCACATGCCGCTCACCGAGCAGGTCGCCATGCTCGTGACCTTCATGCTCACGTCGAAGGGCGTGGCCGGCGTGCCCCGCGCGACGCTGGTCATCATCGCGGGCACCTGCGCGTCGTTCAACCTGCCGGGCGAGGCCGGCGTGGCGATGCTGCTCGCCGTCGACGAGGTGATGGACATGGCCCGCACCGCGATCAACGTCACGGGCAACGGCCTCGCGTCGGTGGTGATCGCGAAGTGGGAGGGCTCCTTCGGCGCCGAGCGCGACGCGGCGTAGCCGGCGGCCGGCCGAGAGCTTGACGCCCGCGGCGTTCCGTCTACCCTCCGCGCCCGTCGCGCGAGCCCCGCTCGGGCCCGCGCCAACGGTCCACACCCCTCTCCTTCACCACGAGGCATCATGAAGATCGAACGGACGCTCGCGGTCGCCCTGCTGCTCGCAGGCGCCGCGGCGTGCTCTGCGAAGGGCGGCGCCGGCGGCGGCGGGTTCAACGACCCCGACGCGAGCACCAGCGACACGCCCGCGGCCGACAACCCCGCGCCGATGGACGGCCCCGCGCCGACGGACAACCCGTCGCCGATGGACAGCCCCCCGCCGACGGACAACCCCACGCCGCCGCCCGACGTGCCCATGATGGGCTGTCCGACCGGGCTCTCGCTCTGCGGCGCGTTCTGCCGTGACACGCAGACCGACGAGGCCAACTGCGGGGCGTGCAACACGCGCTGCTCGCCCTCGCAGGTGTGCATGGGCGGGAGCTGTCAGAACGTCACGGGCTGCTCGGCGCCGCGGATGATGTGCGGCGCGCTCTGCACCGACACCTCGTCGGACAACGGCAACTGCGGCTCCTGCGGCAACGCGTGCCCCACGGGCACCGCGTGCTCGGGCGGGAGCTGCGTGTGCCCCGTGGGCGCCACGCTCTGCGGCTCGAGCTGCGTCAACACCGCGACCGACGGCGCGAACTGCGGCGGCTGCGGCCGCGCGTGCGGCGCGGGCCAGGTGTGCAACTCGGGCGCGTGCATGAGCACCTGCCCGGCGCCCCGGACGATGTGCGGCTCGAGCTGCACGCTCACCGCGAACGACCTCGCCAACTGCGGCCGCTGCGGCAACCGCTGCGGCGCCGGCCAGCTCTGCTCCGACGGCACCTGCGTCACGCCCTGCGCCGCGCCCAACATGGTCTGCGGCGGCGTGTGCCTCGACGTGTCGGCCGACGAGGGCAACTGCGGCCGCTGCGGCAACCGCTGCGCCGCCGGGCAGTTCTGCGAGGGCGGCACCTGCATGACCCCCGCGTCGACCGACCCCGACCCGGGCCGCGCGTGCACGTTCTCGAGCGAGTGCCCCGCCAGCGGCGGCTGCGCGCCCCCGCAGCTCGGATGGCCCGGCGGCGCCTGCCTCTACGGCTGCATGGCCCCCGAGGACTGCGGCCCCGCGGGCATCTGCATCACCCTGGGCTCGGGCGCGTCGGCGCAGAACGTCTGCTTCCACGCGTGCTCGACCGACGGCGACTGCCGCTCGGGCTACGCGTGCCAGCACGTCTCGTCGGGCGAGGGCTTCTGCTACCCGCGCTGCGAGTCGACGCCCAACGCGTGCAGCCCCGGCGTCTGCAACACCACGCAGCACGTCTGCGCGGGCACGTGCACCTCGTCGGCGCAGTGCTCCTCGGGCAGCACGTGCTCGGGCGGCCGCTGCGTCTGCACCGCCTCGACCAACTGCGGCCTCGGCCGCCGTTGCATCGCCTCGACGGGCGCCTGCGGCTGCGCCACCGACGCCGGGTGCGGCCCCGAGCAGGCGTGCGACACGACCTCGGGCCAGTGCGTCGACCGGCCGTAGCCGGCGCCTCCGCGACCCCGGAGCGCGCGCCGCTCCGGGGTGCGACCTCCCCACTCGAACGTCGAAGCTGACGAGGGCCGCGGCGACGCCGCGCGGTCACATCGGGCAGAGCACGTGCGTGAGCGGGTGCACCTGACCGGGGTGCTCCTTGCAGAAGTTGTGAAAGCGACGGCGCATGCGCGAGTCCATCGCGGGCACCGCGCCGGCGTCGACGACCGCCACCGTGGGCGCCGCGCCCGCGTCGGCCTCGACGGCCACGGCGGCGTCGGCCGCGGGCGTCGGGAGCGCGGGCACGGCGGCGTCGGCGGCCGCCGTGGGCGTCGGGGTCT
>JBDHVF010000904.1:0-3634 GCA_039809605.1 Polyangiales bacterium
CTCAGCTCGAACGCGGCAGCGCTCCCTCTCCCGCGACCTCGCGGGAGAGGGCGGGGGGTGAGGGTATGCAGGCTACTTCCAGGCACCCCCTCCCGCGTCCGCGGGAGGGGGACGGGGGGAGGGCGACACGTCGAAGGTCGAATCGAGATTTCTCCGGGCGCGGCGCGTTCCTACGGTCGGGCGCAGGAGGAACCGCATGAACATCACCGCACACGGACTCGAGGGCGTCGTGGTCGCCGACACCCGGCTCAGCGACGTCGACGGCGAGCGCGGTCGGCTCGTGATCGCCGGTCACGACGTCGAGTCGCTCGCCTTCAGCCACACCTTCGAGGGCGCCTGCGACCTGCTCTGGACGCCCCGCGTGCCCGACCTCTCCCGCGCGCTCGACGCGGCCGACGGCATGGACGCCCTGCGCGCCGCCGTCGCCCACCTGCCCGGCTCCATGGACGCGCCCGCCGCCATCACCGGCGCGGTGGCGGTCTTCGCAGCGGCTTGGGCCCGCCGTCGCGCGGGCCGCGCCCCGATCGCGCCCGACCCCTCGGCGCCGCACGCGCACGACTACCTGCGCATGGCGCGCGGAGACGCTCCCTCCGACGCCGAGCGCGCGGCGATGGACGCCTACCTCGTGACCGTGAGCGACCACGGGATGAACGCCTCGACCTTCGCGGCGCGCGTGGTGGCCTCGACGGGCTCGGACATGGTGTCGTCGGTCGTGGCCGCCATCGGAGCGCTCAAGGGCCCGTTGCACGGCGGCGCGCCGGGGCCCGTGCTCGACATGCTCGACGCGATCGGCGAGCCCGGGCGCGCCGAGGCGTGGCTCGAAGGCGAGCTCGCCGCGGGGCGTCGCATCATGGGCATGGGCCACCGCATCTACCGCGTGCGCGACCCGCGCGCGGCCGTGTTCGAGCGCGCCCTCGAGGCGCTCGAAGGGGCGGGCGTCTCGACGGGCAGGCTCTCGCTCGCGCGGGCGGTCGAGCGGGCGGCCGTGGGCGTCTTGCGCGCGCGCCACCCGACGAGGCCCCTCGCGGCCAACGTGGAGTTCTACACCGCCGTGCTCCTCGACACGCTGCGCCTGCCGCGCGAGGCCTTCACGCCGACCTTCGCCGTGGGGCGCGTCGCGGGCTGGTGCGCGCACGTGCGCGAGCAGCGCGCGGCGGGCAAGCTCATTCGCCCCGCGTCGCGCTACGTCGGCGAGACGCCCGCGGCGTGACCGCTCACGGAGGAGGCGCGATGGGCGCGCAGGTCGACACGCCCGCGCCCACGATGCGAAAGCCGATGTCGGTCATGTACGCCGTGTCGATCGAGCCGTCGGAGGGGCGGTACCGCGTGACGTTCGTGGTGCGCCCCGAGAGCGCCGAGGGCGCGGTGTAGAGGTAGAAGTCTCCGCCCCAGAACGAGAAGGCCCACGCCTGCGGCGTCTCCACGCCGCGGAGCGCCTGGGTGTTCATGATCTCCCCCGAGGTCTTGTCGATCTGCGCGACCTGCACCGGCGTGGTGGTGAAGAAGCCGTAGAGCCGCCCGTCTCCGGTGCCCGTGAGCTCGGCGCTCTGGCCCCGCAGCGCGCCGCCGAACTGCCCGATGGGCGCGGCGTCGAGCGTGCGGGGGTCGATGCGCCCGAGGCCCGCGCTGGCGCCCGTGAGCGGGTCGGCGGTGGCCGCGACGAAGAGCGTCTCGTTCGTGTCGTCGGCGCTCGCGGTCGAGAAGCCCATGCCGAGCCTGAACCACCCGCGCGGCAGCGGGATCGCCGCCGCCGCCGTGCAGCTCGCGTCGGAGGTGCTCACGCGGTAGAGCGAGCCGCCCGTGTCGACCACGGCGCTGTCGACGTAGTTGACCCACGCCACCGCGTCGCGGTCGATCGCCATCGAGTTGGGCTGCGCCGAGGTGGGGCAGCGCAGCCGCCCGATGCGCGTGAACTCCCTGCGGTTGGGGCGAAAGCTATAGAGCTCGTTGGCGTCGGAGAGCACGTACACGAGCTGCGCGGCCTCGCTGCAGTTGCTCTGCGTGCCGGCGTCTCGAATGGGCACGGGCGTGAAGGCGTCGCCCGCGTCGCCCGCGTCGCGCGGTGTCGCCCCGTCACCCGACGCGTCGCCGGGCGCGTCGGCGTCGCGCTCGGGCGCGAACACCACGGGGCTGTTCGAGGAGCACGCGGCGAGGAGCGCGGCGAGGAGCGTGAACGTCGCGGTGCGCATGGCGCGCGACGGTATCACGAACGGGCGAGGCGCTTCTCGTAGACGTTGTCTTCCCAGTCGTTGTCGAGGCGCGCGAGCAGCGTGAAGCCGTTGCGCTCGTAGAGCCTGTGGGCCTTGCCGAAGCGCCGCGACGAGTCGAGCCAGACGGCCTCGTAGCCCGCGTCGCGCGCGAAGCGCTCGGCGTGCTCGTAGAGCCTCTGCCCCAGGCCCGCGCCCCGGTGGCCGGCGCGGAGGTAGAGGCGCTTGAGCTCGCAGGTGAGGCCCTCCTTCGGGCGCACGGCGACGGTGCCCGCGATGGAGCCCCCGTCGTCGGCGACCCAGAAGCCCGCGCGCTCGCCGCCGTAGCGCGACTCGATCTCGGCGAGGTCGCGCTCCAGGCCGCCGACGGCGTGGCCGAAGCCGAACTCGGTGAGCACCTCGGCGACGAGCGCGCGCACGGCCTCGCGGTCGTCGGGGCGGTACGGGCGGATCACCACGGTCACGACGGCAGCGCCTTCGCGCGGTCGCGCGGCTCGCCCATGGTGAGCGCGGCGGTGGTGACGATCGCCCGCCGCGGCATGAACCGCAGGAGCCACATCGAGAGCGCGTTGGTGAGCCCCGCGACGACGTTGCGCCGCCCGCCGAAGAGCCCGTCGATGCCGATCTCGGCGCAGCGCTCGGCCGTCATGAACGTCGCGCGGAACACCTTCGGCAGCTCGTGCCCCGCGGCCTGGTGGAACTCGGTGAGCGTGCCGCCGGGGCAGAGCGAGCACACGCGCACGGGCGTGCCCCGGAGCTCGTAGGCCACGGCCTCGCTCACGTCGCGCACGAAGGCCTTGCCCGCGGAGTAGGTCGCGTACGTGGGCGTCGGGGTGTACGCGCCGATCGACGACACGTTCAAGATGTGCCCGCGGCCGCGCTTCAGCATGGCGCGCGCGAAGCGGTGCATGAGCTCGGTGAGCGACACGACGTTGAGCTGGATCTGCCGCGCGAGGGCCTCCCACTCGGCGTCGACGAAGTTCTGGTGGAGCCCCCCGCCGGCGTTGTTGACGAGCACGTCGATCGCGAGGCCGCGGCCCTCGGTCTCTTCCCAGAGCTTCGCCGGCCCGTCGGGCTGCGACAGGTCGAGCGCGACGACCGTGACCGCGACCCCGTGGCGCTCGGTGAGCTCCTTCGCGAGCGCCTCGAGGTTCTCTCGCCGCCGCGCGGTGATCACGAGGTCGGCGCCCCGCGACGCGAGCAGCCTCGCGAACGCGACGCCGAGCCCGCTGCTCGCGCCCGTGACGAGCGCGCGGCGGCCCTTGAGTTCGTTGGTCGACATGCGTGCGAGTGGTACCTCGGAACGCGCCCGGTTGTTAGAGCGCTGGCCCGACGAGTCTGGTACGCGATGCCCGCGCCGGAGTTCGGCGTAGCTCCATGGGCTCGGTTTCACCGCCTCACTCCGGGCAATATCGTGCGGCCGCCCC
>JBDHVF010000905.1:0-3629 GCA_039809605.1 Polyangiales bacterium
CGAGAACATGCTCCGGGTCCCGCGCGATCACGGTCGCCGCGGCGATGTTGTTCGCGCCGTTGGCATGATGCTGCCACTCGTCCCGCCAGATCAGCTTCGGCGTGTAGTGCTGGCAGAAGAAGATCCGTCCGCAGACGGTCGCCTTCCGATCGATCTGGAACGTGCGGAAACGGGCATCGCGGTTCACGCCGTCGACCTCGACCGGCCTCGAAAAGTCCTTGAGCGCCTCCAGCGGAACACCGGCTCAGCCGCCCACGCACACCAGCCGCTGCTCGCCCGACGTGAGCGACGGGGGGCGCGCGCCGGGCATCGACGGGCGGGCGCTCTCGATCGGCGCGAGCTCGGCGAGGGCCTCGCGCACCGCGGCGCCGTCGGCGAGGCGCCTCGCGGGGTCGCGCGCGAGCATGGCGGCCACGAGCGCGTCGAGGTCGTCGGGCACGTCGTCGCGCGCAGACGCGACGCGCGGCGCGTCTTCGAGCAGGATGCGCGCGAGCAGCGCGACGGCGTTGTGGGCGGTGAAGGGCCCGCGGCCCGTGAGGCACTCGTAGAGCACGCAGCCGAGGGCGAACACGTCGGCGCGCGCGTCGAGGTGGCGCTCGCCGCGCGCCTGCTCGGGGGCCATGTAGCCCGGCGTGCCGACGGCGAGGCCCGTGGCCGTGATGGCGTGCAGCCGCGCGTCCCAGCGCGCGATGCCGAAGTCGAGCACCTTCACGCGCGCCACGTCGCCGCCGGGGAGGTAGAGGTTCCTGGGCTTGACGTCGCGGTGCACGACGCCGCGCGCGTGGGCGGCGGCGAGGGCCTCGGCGACGCCCTCGGCGAGGGTCACCGTCTCGGCCATCGTGAGGCCCGCGCGCGCGAGGCGGGCGTGCAGGTCCTCGCCGTCGAGCCACTCCATCACGAGGTACACGGTGCCGTCGGGCGCGGCGCCGTGCTCGACGTACCGCACGATGCGCGGGTGATCGAGCTCGGCGAGCACGCGCCCCTCGCGCAGGAGCCTCGCCGCGCCGCGCCCGTCGTCGCGCAGGAGCTTCACCGCCACGCGCCCGCCCGTCACCCCGTCGCGCGCGCGGAACACCGCGCCCATGCCTCCCGCCCCCACGGGCGCTTCGAGTTCGAACCGACCGGCGATCACGTCACCTGCACGCATGGATCGGCGCTTCATCTACCCCAGCGGCGGCGCGGGCACGATCCCGCATCGCGCGATTCTGACAACCGGTCCATACTCCGCCGCCCGCGAGGGGACCGGAGGCGTTGATGATGGAACCGCTGTTCGCACGGGGCGAGCTCGTCTCGGGTCACTACGAGGTCCGCGACCTGCTCGGCGGCGGGAGCATGGGGCAGGTGTTCGACGCGCACGACCTCGACCTCAACCGCCGCGTGGCGCTCAAGGCCGCGTTCCCCCACCTCGACCGCGCGCTCCTGCGGCGCGAGGCGCAGGGCCTCGCGGCGGTGCGACACCACGGCGTGGTGGGCGTGTACGCGCTCGGCGAGCACCGCGACGTGCCCTACTTCGCGATGGAGCGCCTGCTCGGCCAGTCGCTCGAGGCCCGCATCGAGGCGCTCCAGAGCGAGGGGGAGCTCTTCTCGATCGGCGAGGCGATCGACGCCCTCGTGAAGCTCGCCGACGTGCTCGCGGCCGTGCACGACGCGGGCATCGCGCACCGCGACGTGAAGCCCGCCAACGTGATGATGGTGGTGGGCGAGCGCCTGGTGCTCACCGACTTCGGCATCGTGGCGCCCGAGCGCTCGGTGATCCGCGGCATGCCCGTGGTGGGCACGCTCGAGTACATGGCGCCCGAGACCATCGAGGGAACGACCTCGCCGGGCAACGGCTTTCTGGTCGACGTGTACGCGTTCGGCGTGCTGGCCTTCGAGCTCGTGGCGGGCCGCAGGCCCTTCGTGGGAGAGACCGTGCGCGAGACGCTCTCGATGCACGTGCGCGACCCCGTCCCCTCGCTCGCCGAGGCGCGCGACGACGTGCCGCCGCTCCTCGACGCGATCGTGACCGAGCTCCTGCAGAAGGACCCGCTCGACCGCCCGCAGTCGATGGCCTCGGTGGCCTCGCGGCTGCGCGACCCGGCGATGCGCTCGATGTCGGCCCTGCGCAGCTCGCCGCCGACGGGCATCCGCATCACGCTGCCGCCGCCGCCCATGCGCCGCGCGCGCTGACCCCGTGTGCTAGCGTCGCGCCCGCCATGAAGTTCGAACAGCTCGACCGGCGCATGCGCGTCTACGAGACGGCCCACGACCACTGCGTCTTGCCCGGCGTGCACATGGTCGCCCGCATCGACGGCCGGTCGTTCTCGCACCTCACGCGCGTCGAGCACCGCTTCGACGCGCCCTACGACGCGCGCTTTCGCGACTGCATGGTGGCCGCGCTCGAGCACGTGATGAGCTGCGGCTTCTCGACGCTCTACGGGTACACCCAGAGC
Organism: Polyangiales bacterium; assembly: GCA_039809605.1. Classification (GTDB taxonomy): domain Bacteria; phylum Myxococcota_A; class Polyangia; order Polyangiales; genus CAISKJ01. The sequence goes on from JBDHVF010000905.1 coordinate 2,433, forward strand.
GACGAGATGTCGGTGCTCTTTCGCCGCGACGAGTCGGCCTTCGGGCGCAAGCTGAGAAAGTTCCTGTCGGTGCTGGCGGGCGAGGCGAGCGCGCGCTTCTCGATCGCCCTCGGCGCGCCCGCGGCCTTCGACTGCCGCGTCTCGCAGCTCCCGCGCGACGACGACGTGGTCGACTACTTCCGCTGGCGCAGCGAGGACGCGCACCGCAACGCCCTCAACGGCCACTGCTACTGGCTCCTGCGCGGCCAGGGGCTCGACGACGCCGAGGCCACGCGCAGGCTCAACGGCGTGAGCGTGGCCGAGCGCAACGAGCTGCTCTTTCGCAACGGCATCAACTTCAACGACGTGCCCGCGTGGCAGAAGCGCGGCGTCGGCGTCTACTGGAAGGAAGTCGCCCACGAGGCCACCGACCCCCGCACGGGCGCGACGGTCACCTCCACGCGGCGGCGGCTCGAGGTCGACCCCGAGCTGCCCATGAAGGACTCGTACGACGCCTTCGTGCGAGGCTTCGTCGAGCGTCAGTGACCGAGCCGCGCGAGGAGCTCGGCGGGCGACCACACCTCGAAGCCCAGCGAGGTCGGGTAGTGCCTCGCGTTGCCCGTCACCACCGCCACGGCGCGGCCCGCGAGCGCCACCTCGATGAACACGCGGTCGTCGTCGTCGACGAGCGCCACGTCGCACGCGCTCGCCACCGCCACCCGCTCGCTCGACGCGAGCAGCTCCGTGAGCAGCGCGTCGCGCCGCGCGGGGTCGATCGCGCGGAACTTCGGCCGCGCCAGCACCGACCTGTACTCGTCCTCGACGCGGTCGTCGACGAGGGTCACCGCGCCGTGTGACCGCATCGCCGCGAGGGCGCGGTCGGGCGTGCGGCCGGGGTTGAGCAGCGCCGCCACGAGCACGTTGGTGTCGATCACCAGGCGCACCGCCCTACCACCGCAGCCGCGAGACGGGCGCAGCCAGCGCCGAGACCGCGGCGAGCAGCGCGGCCGCGGTCATGATGCGCAGCGCGAGGGCGACCGCGACGCGCACGGCCGGCGGGGGCACCCGCGCCACGGCCGACTGGAGCTCGCCCGCACGATACGCCCCGCGCTCGTCGGCCGACCGCCGCACGAGCACGCCGTCGACCGGCGCGCCCCACACGTGGAACCAGCTCGCCTCGGGGGCGGGGCGGTCCTCGCGCTGCCACGCGGCGAGGCG
>JBDHVF010000906.1:0-3620 GCA_039809605.1 Polyangiales bacterium
CGCGCTCGTGCTCGAGACGCAGCACCGCTGGCGCGAGGCCGCCGGCCTGTGGACGCGCTACGGCGCGCTGGCCGCGCCCGAGGCCGACCGCGTCGCGGCCCTCGAGCGCCGCGAGGCCCTGCGGCGCATGCTCACGCCGCTGCGCGTGCGCGTGGAGCCCCCCGTCGCCGCGCGCGCGGCGCGGGTGTGGTTCGACCGCGAGGCGCCGCGCTGGTACCAGACGGGCGGCGTGGAGCGGGTGGCCGACGGCGGCACCCACCGCGTGCGCGTCGAGGCCGCGGGCTATGAGCCGTGGGAGATGATGGTGCCCACGGCCTACGGCGAGCCCGTGCAGGTGGTGGCGGTGCTGGTGCGAGCGCGCGACGCGGGGCGGTGAAGTGCACACGTGTGCACTTGCGGGTGCAGCCGTGTGCACTCGGAGGGGTCAGCGCGGCTCCCAGCGGAGCATCTCGCCGCCGCCGGCGAGGATGCGCTGCTGGTTGAGTCCGTCCTGGTTCATGAGGAAGATGCCGCCGCGGCTCGAGTTGAAGGCGATCATGCGGCCGTCGGGCGAGTACGTCGGGTCGCTGTTGCTCCCCTGCCCCTCGGTCAGCCTGCGCACGGCCCCGCTGCCGATGTTGATGGTGAAGATGTCGTTGCCGCCGGCGCCGCGGCCCGAGTACGCGATGGTGGCGTTGTCGGGCGCCCACGAGGGCGAGGTGTTGTAGCTGCCGGCGAAGCTCACGCGGCGCTGGCCGCCGCCGCCGGCGTCCATGACGTAGACCTGCGGCCCGCCGGCGCGGTCGCTCACGAACGCGATCTTCGACCCGTCGGGCGACCACACGGGCGAGATGTCGGCGCCGGGGTCGCTCGTGACGCGGCGCAGGCCCGAGCCGTCGGCCGAGCCCACGTAGATGTCGCTGTTGCCGTCGCGGGTGAGCACCACGGCCATGCGCGAGCCCGCGAACGCGGCGCCCATCACGAGGCCGTCGGCGCGCAGCACGGGCTCGCGCCGCCCCTGGCGAAAGAGCGCGAGGAACCCCTCGGGCGTCTGCGACGACCAGTAGAGCCCGCCGGGGCCCCAGGCGGGCGTGAAGTTCAGGCGCCCGGAGCTCACCTGCGTGAGGTTCTCGCCGTCGCAGTCGACGGTGAAGATCTGCCGCCGCCCGCGCGCGGCGCGGCGCGCGAAGGCGATGCGGGTGCCGAAGACGCCGGCCTGGTGGGTGTAGTGCTCGATGAGGTCGTTGGCGATGCGGTGCGCGACCGAGCGCGCGGTGCCGGGGCCGTAGGAGCGCGTGAGCACGGGCGCGGCGGGGCGGCCGGGCTCCCAGACGCGCAGGTCGACGCGCACGTTGTCGGTGGTGCCGGTGACCTGGGCCTTCACCACGGCGGTGGCGCCGACCTGCACCCACGACGGTGCGTTGATGCCCGTGCCCTCGGCGTCGAGGTCGGCGGTGAACGAGCGCGGGTCGAGCACGCGAAAGAGCGACGAGAGGCGCAGGTCGTTCGAGACCACCGCGGCGATGCCGTCGCCCGAGGGGCCTCGCATCACGGGGATCGCGATGGGGAGGAGCCTCGCCTCGAGGCCCTGGAGGGTGATGGTGAGGTCGCCCACCTCGGGCACCTGCGTCACCGGCTGCGGCGCCTGCGGCTGGTTCTGCGCGCGCGAGACGAGCGGCGGCAGGAGCGCCACGCCCGCGGCCGCGGCGATGACAAGGCACTGAGAGGTCCGTCGCATGACGCGCGGCAGTGTACCCAACATCACCGTGTGACGCGAAACACTTGCGAAGGCTTCAGTGCATGCTCGCGAGGGGCACGTTGACGTTGATGTTGCGGCCCGAGACCGCGGTGATCTCTTCGGGCGTGAGCGACTCGATGCGCGCGTGGCGCTCGGCGAGGCCCTGGGCCTGCGCGAGGATGTCGGCGTCGAGGGCGTCGTTGCCCGAGGCCGTGGTGATCGACGCGCTCGCGATGGCGCCCGTGGCGTCGAGGCGGATGCGGAACGTGAGCCGCCGCGGCTCGCTGCCCGTGAGCGCCGTGGTCACCCGGATGTTCTGCCGGAGGAACTCGTCGATCTTGGTGGCGGCGCCGTGCGTGGCCTGGTTGGGGTCGGTCGTGTCGCCGACGGCGCTGCCCGTGGGGGCCCCCTCGCCCACGGGGGCCGTGGGGTCGGCGGCCTGCTCGGCGGCGGCCATCTGCGCGATGCGCTCGAGCTCGGCGAGGTCTTGATTGCCCCGCGCCTGGCGGCGGCGCCCGGTGATGATGGCGTTCATGTAGTCTTGCGCGCCGGCGTCGGGCGCGAGCTGCACGGCGGTGGGGTCGCGCGAGATCGCCACCTGGCGCGGCGCCTCGCGCTCGGCCTTGGTGGGCGTCACGCGGTGCACGACGCGGCGCGGGTCGAAGTCTCCTCCGCCGCGCTTGAGCAGGTGCGTCTCGATCACCTGCTCGGGCGCGTTGGGGCGCGCGACGGCCACGTTGCCCTCGTGCCTCCCCAGGCGCACCGATGCGAGCGCGACGGCGAGGTGCACCACCAGGGTGACGGTGAAGCCCGCGAACACGCCGCGCCCGTCTTCGCGCGGTGTGTCGCCGGGGCGCACCTGTGCGGGTGCGCTCACCCCCTGCGCGGGGGGAGCGCTGGGGATGGTCAGCCCCTGCGGCGGGGTCGGATCGTCGTCGGGGAGGTTCATCGCGCGCGGCCGAAGCGTGTGTACCACAAACCCGCCGCGGGATTGGACTGCGCGCTCGCTCGCGACCGCGCGCGAGACGCCTCAGGGGTGCAGAATCATCCCATCGGAGGGGTGCGTGATCGTCGCAGCGCGCGAAATCACCACCCCCTCCCCCGCGCCGGTTCTCATGGGATCTGGGCTCCGCCCTCGCGGCATGCGCGTTGCTCGATGGAGCGTACGGCGGGAGTCGCGCCACGCCGAGGAGAGAAGCGCCCCATGACCTCCGAGACCGAGACCGAGACGCCCGCTCGTATGCAACCCGTGAGTCCCGAAGTGCGCCGCAAGGTGGAGGCGGCGTTTCGTTCGTACGAGTCGCGGCTCTTCCACGCCGCGCTGCGCATCACGCGCAACGACGACGACGCGTGGGACGCCGTGCAGGAGGGGATGGTGAGCGCGCTGCGCCACGCCGACCGCTTCCGCGGCGACGCCGCCGTGGCGAGCTGGATGTACAGCATCGTGGTGAACGCCGCGCTCTACCAGCGCCGCCGCTCGGTCGCGCGCCGCCGCGGCGCCGACAAGTACACCGAGAAGGTCTGGCCCGAGGCCGAGCGCTCGCTCGAGGCGGGCACGAGCTTCTGCGACCCCGAGGCGTGGCTCCTCTCGCGCGTCGAGCTCGGCCGCGCGCTGCAGCACATCGAGACGCTGCCCGACGAGAAGCGTGCGCTGCTCGAGCAGTCGATCGACGGCGACTCGTGCGCCGAGATCGCCGACGGCGTCGGCCAGCCCGTCGCCGCGGTCAAGAGCCGCCTGTGGCGCACGCGCGTGGCCCTGCGCGAACAGATGGGCCTCGTGGCGGCGTAGCCCCCGCTCGTACCAACCGCAGGTCAATCTGGCCGCTTTCGCGGAGCCCCCACCCAACGCTGCCGCGCGCCTTGGCGGAGCCCCCACCCCCGCTGCCGCGCGCCCCGCCCCCGC
>JBDHVF010000907.1:0-3607 GCA_039809605.1 Polyangiales bacterium
TCTCTCGCTGTCGACGTGAGCGTCGAACTGCCTCGCGCGCTGGCAGCGTCGCGAATGCGCCGCGGCTCTGCGGAGCCGCGGCTGGTCTCTCGCTGCCGGCGTGGGAGTTCCCCGACGCGCCCGGCGGACGCTGGCGCGGCGCGCGCTCAGGCGACGCGCGCTATTGAACGTTGCGCACCCACTGCCCGGTGGTCGGCACGCCCCGGTCGACGAGGTGCCAGTGCGCGCCCTGGTCGTCGGAGGCCTCGTAGTGCGAGAAGGCCGTCGGCGTGGTGACCGCCGTCGTGCCCGCGGCGAAGTGCAGGTGGTAGTTGAGCGGCGCGCCGGGCGCCGAGCGCGTGCCGATGTCGGCGACGTGCTGGTGCGCGCCGACCGAGAGCGTCGGGGCGCCGGGGCTCGACGGGCTGAAGAGGTAGCCGTTCTCGGTGAAGGCCTCGGAGACGGAGTTGGTCTGCACGTGGAGGAAGGTGCTGATCTCCGTCGGCGTGTGCTGGATGAGGATCGAGTTGTAGCCGTCGATGAGGGGGCCCTTCGTCGCGAGCTGTCCGCCGTTGCAGGCGAGGTCGCCCTGGTCGCACGCGGAGAACACCGTGCCGCCCGCGGGGGTGAAGAGGGGCTGGCCCGCGGTGTTGGTCTGCACGTCGTCTTGCGACCAGCCGGGCCCGATGCGAACGAAGTCCCACGAGAACGCCGCGCCGCCGACGTGGCTGTTGATCTCGTTGCCCCAGAGCACGAGGTACGCGTCGTTGAACTTGAACGGCAGCCGCATCGTGGTCTGGTTCTGCGGCGTGAGAAAGGCCGACGCGTCGGAGGCCGAGCGGCTCGTGCTCACCGTGCGACGGAGCACCGCGCCCGTGAACGTCGCCGTGTGATAGACCCACGACCCCGGCGCGGGCGCGTTGAAGTCGAAGGGGTAGTACGCCTCGAGGCGCGCGTCGTTGCGGTCGGGCTTCTTGTGCACGAGCGTCGACGCGATCTCCGACTGCGTGAGCGCCGTGTTGAAGACCGCCACCTCGTCGACGAGCCCGAAGTACTGGCTCACCGCGTCGCCGTCGGCGTTGCGCCCCACACGCAGCGTGTCGTTGAACGCCGGCATCGGCGAGCCCGCGGGCACCACGAGGTTGCCCGACGCGTCGACGTTGCCGGTGCCGATCTGGCGCACGCCGTCGAGGTAGAGGAGCCACGTCGTGCCCTGGCGCACCACGGCGACGTGGTGCCACGCGGGCGCGTCGGGCACGGGCGAGACGGCGTCGGCGATCACGAGCACGGTGCTGGCGAAGGTCGCCGTGCGGCCGCCCACCGAGAGCACGAGCTTCGCCACGCGCGACGGGCTCGCCATGTAGTCGTACGTCAGCGAGTAGAGGTCCGAGCGGTTGCGCGCCGCGAAGATGGGCGCCGTCTGCGAGTGCCAGTGCTGGAGCATGAACTCCGCCGAGACGGTGTGGTTGTAGTTGAGCGCGAGGCCGAACGGGAGGTCGGTGTCGACCGCGCCGGTCTGCCCGAACGACGCCGCGGCCTCCACGGGCGTGAAGATCACGGTGATGGGCTGCGCGCTCGCGGCGGTCTCGTCGACGTCGACGGGCGCGCCGACGCACGAGGCCACACAGCACGCGACGCCGAGGGCGAGCGCGCGGCGCCGAGACGAGTGCGACGGAGAGAGGGGGATGGGGTGCTTCATGGTGGGGTCAGACGCTCGTTTCTACGACGGCGATGACGCCGCCGTGGCGGAGCCCATGAGCAAGCGCCGTGACAGCGCGAAGACACCATGAATCGAGGGCGATCGGCGCGGCTGAAGACGTCGGTCGTGCGGCGCGCTGCACGATGGGAGTGCGGCGCTCCGCACAACGGCGTAGCGGCGGACAGGCGGGTCAGCGGTCGGGCGTCGGCGTGACGGGCGGGGCGGGCGGCGCGGGCTGCGGGTCGCTCACGGCCCCGTCGTTCGCGCGCGACGCGCCGAGGTTGCGGATGCCGCGCAGCGCCACCTCGGGGAGCGACACTCCCTTCGCCCGCTGCGCCTCGACGGCCTGACGGAGCCGCATGAGCTCGTCGCGCAGCCGCCCCTCGACGCGGTCGACCACGGCGTTGCCGTCGCTCACCTTCGCCCGCACGCCCGCGTGCGCCGTGTGATCACGCAGCGCCGCCGCCGCGGGCTCCACCAGCGCCTGCACCCGCTCGGCCGTGAACGACTTGTCGCCGTAGTACGCTTGCAACCCCGCGTCCTGCGAGGCGCGCGCGAGCATCTCCTGCGCGCACGCGGCCATCGCGTCGAGGCTCGCGATGACGTGGTGGCGCCCGCGGCCGGCCACGCGGGCGCGCCTCTCGAACGCGTCGCGCGCCGCGCCCTCGCTCGGCGTGACCGACGAGAGGAGCGCGTAGAGCTCGGTGCGGCGCGCCGAGAGCCCGCGCATGCTCTCGCTCTTGCGCACCGACGCGCCGGCCTGCGCGCCCTGCTCGCGGCGCAGCGACTGCGAGCGCGTCGCCAGCTCGACGGCGAGGTCCACCGTGAAGCACAGCTCCGCGGGGCCGAAGCCCGGCACCTCGCCCGCGATCACCGCGTCGGCGATCAGCGGCAGGTCCGTGGTCGCGTCGCCCAGCACCACGTCGGCGCCCGCGCGCGAGCCCAGCTCCTGCGCCCTCGCGTCGGTGAGCTGCCCGCGGAACATCGCCGCGAGCGCCTCGCCCGGCGCGAAGGCCGCCAGCTTCGCCCGCAGCGCCTGGAGCACCGCGAGCACGCCCGCCGCCATCAGCAGCACGGCGGCCGTGACCGCGCGCGGGTGCGTCGAGGTGGCGTTCGCCTGCGACGCCGCAGGCCGGACCGAATCAGTACGTTGTCTCATGATCGACTCCGCTCCTCTCGAGGGAGCAGAACGACGTCGGGCGCGCGGAGCTTGAGCGCGCGGCGCGAGGAGCGTGCGCGACGAGGGGCGAGTGTCTCGCGGCCGGACACTCGCGCGGCGCGACGAAGATGCTCCTGGGTGTGTTCCCGGGCGACCGACCGCGGTCGCCGCACCTCCGCGCGCCGCCAGCGCCCGGCGGACGCGCGGTCGGGACGTCGCCGGTCCGCGGGGAAGACCGCGACGCGCGAGCGGCGCGGGCGCGACGAGGCGTCGACGGCCCCCGACCGTGTCGCCCCTCACCGCCGCAGTCCGCCACGATCGCCGCACGACCCACCACCGAGGCCGCGCGACCCGCTCCCGAGGCCGCACAGTGTGCCACCGAACTCGCACGGCACACTCCCAAGCTCGCACGGCACAGTCCCAAGCCCGCACGGCACACTCCCAAGCTCGCACGACACACCACGACGCCCACACAGCCCGCTCCCGAGCTCGCACGGCCCGCTCCCGAGCTCGCACGGCCCACCACCGAGCTCGCACGGCCCACCACCGAGCTCGCACGACGCACCTCCGAGCTCGCGCAACCCGCCCCCGACGCTGCACGCCCTGCCGCGACGTCGCAGGTCGACGGTCACGCGCCCGGTACGCCGGCCCCCCGAGTTGCGCAACCAGCGGAGCGCAACGTCGCGCATCGACCTTGGGTTCGTAGCGGCTGGCGTTCCGACGCAGCCGCGCTCGAAGCGCGGTTCGATCGCGACGCCGGCAGCGGGAGG
>JBDHVF010000908.1:0-3602 GCA_039809605.1 Polyangiales bacterium
GGAGCCCCCGACGGGGCGACTGCATTCGGTAGCCCGGGGTGAGCGGGGCCGACGCCCCCGAACCCCGGCGTGCGCCGAGCGGCTTCCTACAAGGCGTTTCGCATTTTATTTCGGCGCCTATGGGGGCTGGGGGTGGGGGCCTACACCGGGCGCACGCCCACGGTGAGCGCGTCGCCGTCGACGTCGAAGGTCTCGACGTGCGCGCCCGTGGGCCTCTCGACGAAGCGGATCTCACGCGCCAGCGTCTCGCCAGTGAGCCACCCGATGCGCGCCTTCGCCGCGTCGAGGAGCTCGCCCGCCACCGCGACCTCGACGTCGACGAGCTGATCGAGGCGCACGCGCGCGAGCTTGCGCGCCATCTGGATGCGGCGGCGCACCTCGCGGGCGAGGCCCTCCTCGCGCTGCTCGGGCGTGACCGTCGGGTCGAGCGCCACGGCCACCGTCGGGTGCGCCTGCAGGGCCGCGTCGGTCGAGCGCGGCGCCCGGCGGATCTCGACGTCGTCGAGCGTGATCGCTTCGCCCGCGAGCGTGAGGACGGCGCCCGCCTCGAGCCTCTGGATCTCCTCGGGCGAGAGCTTCTCCACGAGGGAGGCGACCTCCTTCATCTTCTTGCCGAGGCGCGCGCCGAGCTTCTTGAAGTTCGCCTTGGCCGAGAGGGTCATCCACGCGCGCTCGTCGGCGCTCCACGCCACCGACTGCACGTTGAGCTCGTCGGCCATGTAGGGCCCCAGGGGCCTCATCGCGTCGAGCACCGACGGATCGCCGTGGATCACCGTGAGCGTGCGCAGCGGGACGCGCCCCTTCACGTTGATCTGCTCGCGGAGGTTTCGGCCCATGAGCACGGCCTGCTCCATGCGCGCGACGGCGTCTTCGAGGGCCGGGTGGCGCAGGGCGTCGTCGGCCATGGGGTACGACTCGAGGTGCACGCTGGGCTTCGCGCCCGCGCATCCGCGCGAGAGGTTCCGGTACGTCACCTCGGCGATGAAGGGCGTGAAGGGGGCCATCACCTTCGCCGTGGTGAGCAGCACCTCGTGAAGGGTCTCGAACGCGAGGCGCTTGTCCTCGGGCATGCCCTCGGCCCAGAAGTGCCTGCGGTTGAAGCGGATGTACGTGTTGGTCAGCGACTCGATGAACGAGAGGAGCGCGGGCACCACGTTGTAGAGCCGGTAGCCCTCCATCTCGCGGTTGGTGTCGGCGATGAGCGTGTTGAGCCGCGAGAGCACCCAGCGGTCGAGCACGTTCTCGCTCCGGCGCGCGTCGCCCTTCGGCACGAAGTTGTCGAGCGAGGCGTAGCTCACGAAGAACGAGTAGGCGTTCCACCAGCGCAGCAGGATGCGCCGCACGATGTCGCGCACGCCCTTCTCGCTGAACTTCATCTCCTGCGCGCGCACCACGGGCGAGTCGATGAGGTAGAGCCGCAGCGCGTCGGCCCCGTGGCGCTCGATGAGCTCGTTGGGGTCGGGGTAGTTGCGCTTGCTCTTCGACATCTTCTGGCCGTCTTCGGCCAGCACCAGCCCGTTGACCACCACGTGCTTGAAGGGCGCCCTGTCGAAGAGCGCCGCGCCCAGCACCATCAGCGTGTAGAACCACCCGCGGGTCTGGTCGAGGCCCTCGGCGATGTACTCCGCGGGGAACGACTTCTCGAACACCTCGCGGTTGGTGAAGGGGTAGCCCTGCTGCGCGTAGGGCATCGAGCCCGACTCGAACCAGCAGTCGAGCACCGGCTCGATGCGCTTGAGGGGAGACCTCCCCGTGGGCGACGGGATCGTGATCTTGTCGACGAAGTGCGTGTGCAGGTCGGTGACCTTCGCACCCGAGAGGCGCTCGAGCTCTTCGATCGAGCCCACGCACACGGTCTCTCCCTCGGCGTTGCGCCACACGGGCAGGGGCGTGCCCCAGAAGCGGTTGCGCGAGATGGCCCAGTCGCGCGCGCCCTGGAGCCAGTTGCCGAAGCGCCCGTCGCGCAGGTGCTCGGGCACCCACTCGGTCGTGGCGTTGGCGGCGAGCACCCTGTCCCTGATGGACTCGACGCGCACGAACCAGCTCTTGACCGCGCGGTAGATGAGCGGCGTGCCCGAGCGGTAGCAGAAGGGGTAGCTGTGCGTGAGCGTGTCGTGCCGCAGGATCGACCCCTGCTGCTTGAGCCGCGCGATGACGACGGGGTCGGCCTCCTTGGGGAGCATGCCCTCGAGGTCGGGGCACTCCGCGGTGAACCTCCCGTCGTCGTCGACGGGGTTCACCAGGCCCAGGCCGTTGAGCTTGCCGGCGCGGTAGTCGTCTTCGCCGTAGGCGGGCGCGATGTGCACCACGCCGGTGCCCGCGTCGAGCGTGACGTGGTCCGAATGGATGACCTTGAACGCCCCCTCGCTCGCGCGCGCGGCGAAGTACGGGAAGAGGGGCTTGTAGCGCAGCCCCACGAGGTCAGAGCCCTTCACGGTCTCGAGCACCACGGCGTCGTGCTTCGGCTTCGTGTGGTGAAACACGCTCTCCCACAGCGCCGCGGCGACGATGTATTTGCGGTCGGTGGTGCGGTCGTAGAGCTTCACGTAGTCGGCGTCGCGGTGCACCGCGAGCCCGAGGTTCGACGGGAGCGTCCAGGGCGTGGTGGTCCACGCGAGCACGAAGGTGCCGGGCTCGTTCTCGAGCTCGAACGCGACGGTGAGGGCGGGGTCCTGCACGTCGCGGTAGTCCTGCGAGGCCTCGAAGTTCGAGAGCGCCGTCGAGATGCCCACCGAGTACGGCACCACCTTGTGGTCTTCGTAGATGAGGCCCTTGTCCCAGAGCTGCCGGAACACCCACCACACGCTCTGCATGAACGCGGGGTCCATGGTGTAGTAGGCGTTCTCCATGTCGACCCAGCGGCCGATGCGGCGCACGGTGGCCTTCCACTCGCTCGTGTAGCGCTTGACGATGCCGCGGCAGGCCTCGTTGTACTTGTCGACGCCGAGCGCGAGCACCTGCTTGCGGTCGCTGATGTTCAGGGCCTTGTTGATCTCCTGCTCGACGGGCAGGCCGTGGCAGTCCCAGCCGAAGCGGCGCTCGACGTGGTAGCCGCGCATCGTCCAGTAGCGCGGGACGATGTCCTTCAAGATGCCCGCGAGCAGGTGCCCGTAGTGCGGGAGGCCCGTGGCGAAGGGCGGGCCGTCGTAGAAGCTGTAGCGGGGCGCGCTGCGCGTGGCGTCGAGGGTGGCCTCGAAGGTGCGCTCGGCGTCCCACCAGTGGAGCACGGCGCGCTCCTGCTCGGGGAGGTTCACGGCGGCGGGGACGGGCTCGTAGGGCGAGGCAGAGGGCTCGGTGGTCATGGCGTCAGGTCGCTTGAAAAATGGGAGGGCGAAGGGTGCGACGCGCGAAGGAGCGGGTCAAGGCGCGAGTGCTGCGGAGGCGCTGCGAGCGTCGGCTCCTTCGAACTCTCTCCACTGGAACACGTGTGCCGCTCGACCGGCAGACGTGTTCCGGTGGCGGATCGCCACCCCATCGCCGCCACCCGCCACCCCGATCCGCCACCCCGTGTCTTGCGAAGTGCCTTCTGTAAAGGCGTTTCGGCGCATGGCACGGGCGGCGCACTCGAACGCACCCATGGCGGTGTTCGACGAGCTTGCGAA
>JBDHVF010000909.1:0-3602 GCA_039809605.1 Polyangiales bacterium
GGGTGTGAAGCATGAACCCTCCGAAGTGCGACGGAGCATGCCTCATACCGCGCGCTGCGCGAAGGCTTCGCGCGCTGGTGAGCGGGCGGCGCGTGCGGTTCTCGCAGCGGACGAGTGCGGAATCCGCAGTGAGGTGTTTCCCCGCGGTGGGGTCAGGGCAGGCCGAAGAGGGGGCCCTGCGGCGTGATGACGTCGAGGGTGGTGCCGATGCCGGACTGGCCGTTGTCGTTGGCGCCCCAGCAGAAGACCGCGCCGTCGTTGCGGCGGGCGCAGGTGAAGGCGTTGCCCGCGGAGACGCGCACGACGTCGATGAGCCCCGTCACGCGCGTGGGCGCCGTCGCGCGGGTGCGCGTGCCGTCGCCGATCTGGCCGCGGGTGTTGTCTCCCCAGCACACGACGCCGCTCGTCTCGCGCACCGCGCAGGTGTGGCGCGCGCCGGGCGCGATCGAGACCGCGTCGGTCAGGCCCGCCACCGCCACGGGCGTGGCGCTGTCGGTGGTCGTCCCGTCGCCGAGCGCGCCGGCGGTGTTCCACCCCCAGCAGAGCGCCGAGCCGCCGCGCAGCGCGCAGACGTGAAGGGCGCCCGCCGCGATGCGCGTCACGCCCGAGAGCAGCCCTCCGCCGCCCACGTCGCGCACCTGCACCGGGAGCGGCCGGTCGACGCGTCCCCCGTCGCCGAGCTGCCCGTTGCCGCCGTTGCCCCAGCACCACACGGCGCCGCCCGCCCGCACCACGCACGCGCTCTCGGCCGCGACCGCGAGCGCCGCGGCGTCACCGATCGGCGTGGCGCCGCCCACGACCACGGGCGTCGTGCGCGTCGTGGTCGTGCCGTCGCCGAGCTGCCCGTGGCTGTTGCTGCCCCAGCAGCTCACGAGGCCGCTGCGGCGGCGCGCGCAGGCGAAGCTCCCGCCCACGTGAAGCTCCACGGCGTCGGTGATGCCCGACACGGTCACGGGCGTGAAGCTGTTGGTCGTGGTGCCGTTGCCGAGCTGACCGTTGTTGTTGGCGCCCCAGCACTGCACCGAGCCCGACGCGAGCAGCGCGCAGGTCACGCCGCCCACCGAGACGTCGCGCGCGCCCGTGACCGCCATCGACGTCGGTCCGTAGCGCCGCGAGTAGCGCCCGTCGACGACCACGGCGCTGCCCCAGCACGCGAGCGTGCCGTCGGGGCGCGCCGCGCACCCGGTGGTCTGCGAGCCGAAGTCGATCGAGAGGGGCAGGTCGCACGCCGCGCCCGCGCACGCCTGCGGGCCCTCGAGGCCGAAGACGGGAAGCCCCGGCGTGGGGCGCGGGTCGAGCGTCGCGTCGCCGACCTGACCGCGGTTGTTGGCGCCCCAGCACACCGTCGCGCCCGAGCGCCGCGTCGCGCAGGTCGTCGCGCCGCCCGACGCGATGCGCGAAGCGTCGGAGAGGCCCGCCACGGGCGCGGGCGTGAGCTGCAACGAGCCCGACCCGTCGCCGAGCTGTCCGTCGGCGTTCAGGCCCCAGCACACCACCGCGCCGCTCGTCCGCCGCGCGCAGGTGTGGGCGCGCCCGGCCACGACCTCGGCGGCGTCGGCGAGGCCCGAGACCGCGACGGGCGACGCGCGCTGCGAGAGCGACCCGTCGCCGAGCTGTCCGCTCGCGTTGGCGCCCCAGCACGACACGGTGCCGTCGCGCAGCACCGCGCAGGTGTGCGACGCGCCCGCGGTGATCTGCGTGACGTTCCGCAGGCCCGGCACGGGTGTGGGCGCGGCGCGGTTGGTCGTCGAGCCGTCGCCGAGCTGTCCGCTCGCGTTGGCGCCCCAGCACGAGACGGTGCCGTCGCGGAGCAGCGCGCACGTGTGGCTGTCGCCCGACGCGAGGGCCGTCGCATCGAGGAGGTCGACCACGTCGCCGGGGCTCGCTCGCCCCGAGGTCGTTCCGTCGCCGAGCTGCCCCGAGCCGTTGGCGCCCCAGCACGAGACCCGCCCCGAGCGCCGCAGCGCGCACGAGTGCGAGGCGCCGAGCGCGACCCGCGTGGCGTCGGCGAGGCCCGTCACCGCGACGGGGTCGAGCTGCGTGTCGACGGACCCGTCGCCGAGCTGCCGCGCGTCGTCGAGCCCCCAGCAGCGCACGGCGCCCGAGGCGAGCACGGCGCACGAGTGGTTCGCGCCCGCGTCGACGTCGACGGCGCCCGTGACGCCCGTGGCGAACACGGGGGTCATGCGCCCGAAGGCGGCGTTGCCTCCGTACCCGAGCTGCCCGTTCGCCGACGCGCCCCAGCACGCCACGCGACCCCCCGCGAGGACGGCGCACGCGTGCGCGTCGCCGACCGCGAGAGCGCCGCCCGAGGGCGCGACGCAAGCGCCCGAGACGCACGACTGCCCGGCGGCGCAGGCGCGGCCGCAGGCGCCGCAGTCGGTCGTCGACGAGAGGTCGTTCTCGCAGCCGTCGGCCGACATCGCGTCGCAGTCGCCGAAGCCCGAGGCGCACGCGGTCAGCACGCAGGCGCCCGCGCGGCACGCGGCGGTGGCGTTCGCGAAGCGGCAGAGCGAGCTCGTCGGGTCTTCGTCGACCGCGCCGTCGCAGTTGTCGTCGACGTTGTTGCAGGTCTCCGCGGCGGGCAGCGCCTCGCCCGCGCAGGTCGTGGACCACCGCCGATCGCTCCCGCAGGTCTGCGTGCCCGACCGGCAGCGCCCGACGTCGCGTGTGGACGCGGCGCCCGAGTAGCAGGGGCGCGTGGCGCCCGGCGCGCACTCGCCGCACGCGTCGTCGACCATGCCGTTGCAGTCGTCGTCGATCATGTTGCCGCAGGTCTCGCTCATGGCGGGCGTGACCTCGCCGAGGCACGCGGCGCCGTAGGTGCCCATCGGGCCGCACACCTGCGTGCCCGCGCGGCAGCGCCCGACGTCGCGCGTGGACGCAGCGCCCGTGTAGCAGGCGCGCGTGGTGCCCGGCGCGCACTCGCCGCCCGTGTCCATCGGGGCGACGTCGACGGGTGCGTCGACGGGTGCGTCAGCGGGTGTGTCAGCGGGTGCGTCTGCGGGCGCGTCGATGGGTGCGTCGGCGGGTGCGTCGGCGGGTGCATCTGCGGGTGCATCTGCGGGTGCGTCGACGGGTGCGTCTGCGGGTGCGTCGACGGGTGCGTCTGCGGGTGCGTCGACGGCCGGTGCATCGGCGGGTGGAGCGTCGTCGGGCGCGTCAGCGGGCGGTGTGTCCGTGGGCGCCGCGTCGGCGGGCAACGCGTCTGCGGGCGGTGTGTCGCTGGTCGGTCCGTCGGCGGGAGCGTCCGCGAGCGGCGTGTCGTCGGTCATCGGGGTGCGGTCGACGGACGCGTCCGACGGCGAGCCTCCGTCATTGCCGCACGCGGCGACCGCGAGGGTCGCCAGAAGGAGCAAGGCCATGTTTCGCACGAGAACCTCCCAGGCTGCGACGAGCGATGCGTCCCGATGTCATCGCGCGAGGCGCCCCCGTCGACCGCGGGCGAGTATCGCCGAGGGGAAGCCGCTCCTGCCAGCGCAATTCCGATGCGCGGCGGGCGCGCAGCATTCGAGTTGCGCAACCGGCCCCTCCGAAGCGCGGTTCGATCGCGGCGGGGTCAGCGTGCGCTGCGCAGTTCGATCGCCACGCCCGCAGCGAGA
>JBDHVF010000910.1:0-3594 GCA_039809605.1 Polyangiales bacterium
GAGGCGACCTCCACGCCGCGCCGCGCGTCGAGCGCCGCGCGCCAGCCCGTCGCGTCGGTGAACACAAGCAGCGCGCCGTCGGGCGACACGTCGAACACGCCCGCGCGCGGCAGCTCGTAGCGCCACGCGGTGCGCGCGGTGCGCGGGTCCCACGCGACCAGGGCGATGCGGGCGCCGGGCGGCGTGCACAGGGCCCAGGCGAGGTCTCGCGAGTCGGCGAGGCGCACGGCGCGCGGGCTCGGGAGCCTCCCGCGGCGCGAGCCCCACGCCACCGAGGGGCGGGCGAGGGCGTCGGCGTTCGCGGGGGGCGCGTCGGTCCAGCGGCACGGAGGCAGCGATGAGGCGTGCATCGCACATCACAACGGCGCTTCGTGCGCGGCGCTCCAGCGCGCGGGCGGGGCCTCGGACGCGCCGCGCGCCGTGGTAGGGTTCGCGCCCCTCCGCGCGCGCCCGTTGCGGGCGCCGCGAGGGCGACACCCGCGATGGCAACCCCCGACGACACCTCGAACGCCCTGCTCGCCGTGGCCCTCAAGCTCGCGTCCACGCGCAGCCTCGACGACCTGCTACCCGTGGTGCTCGAGCGCGCCGTCGAGCTCCTCGGCGCGGAGCGCGCGCTCTTCGCGCTCTTTGACGAAGACGGCCAGATCGAGGAGGCCGTGCTCCACAACCTCACGTGGCAGCGGGGCACCGCCTTGCCCATCTCGAACCGCATCGTGAGCGAGGTGCTCCAGAGCCGCGCGATGCGCACGGTGGTCAACGCCGACCCCGACCGCGAGCTCACGCTGACCGAGAGCATCCGGCAGCACGGGCTGCGGTTCATCCTCGCGGTGCCGGTGATCGCGTGCGGGCGCGTGTCGGGCGTGCTCTACGCCGACAGCAAGGCCCCCGTGCTCGCCGAGACCCTGCGCCGCTCCGAGGTGCTGCGCGCGCTCGCGGGCCTCGTGGGCGTGGCCGTCGAGAACCTGCGCCTGCTCGAGGAGCAGCGCCTCCGCACGGTGCTCCTCGGCAAGCTCGTGCACGACCTCAAGAGCCCGCTCCTCGCCGTGGTGCTCGGCGCCGAGGTGGCCCGCGACGCCCTCGGCGACGTCGCGCATCGCGCCGTGCTCGACGACCTGCTCCTGGCCGGCCGCAAGATGCAGATGTACTGCGAGAGCGCGCTCGGCCTCGCGGGCATCGAGAGCGCGACGCCCGAGCCCGAGCGCGCCGAGGTCGACCTGGGCGCGATGATCGACGGGCACGCGCGGCTCTTTCGGCGCATCGCGCCCGAGTATCGCGTAGACGTCGCGACCCGCGTCGAGGCGGGGCTCCCGGCGGTCTACACCTGGGCCGACCGCGTCGGGCTCGCGCTCGACAACCTGCTCTTCAACGCCATCAAGCACGCCGAGTCGGGCTCCGACGTGGTGCTCGCGGCGCGCCCGCGGCCCGACGCGGGCCCCGCCGCGGGGGAGCGCCCGCGGTCGGCGATGGCGTCGCTCTTTCGCAAGGTGCCGCGGGCCGAGGCCGACCCCTCGCGCGGCTTCGTCGAGGTGTCGGTGCACAACCGCGGCGAGCCCATCGACCCCGCCCTCATGCCGCGCATCTTCGACGAGTGGGTGCGCGGCGAGGCCGCGGGCGCGGCGCCCTCGACGGGGCTCGGCCTCGCCATCGTCGACCAGTGCGTGCGCTCGCTCGGCGGGCGCGTGTGGGTCGAGTCGAGCGCGGGCGAGGGCACGACCTTTCGGTTCACCGTGCCCGTCGCGCCGCGGCGCTAACGCCGCGCGACGCCCTTCAAGATCTCGAGGTAGCGCTCGGCGAGGCTCTCGCGCGTGGCGTTGGCGAGCACCCACGCGCGGCCGCGCTCGCCCATGGCCCGGCGCTCGTCGGGGTCGTCGGCCAGGGCGCGCACCCCGGCGGCGATCGAGCGCGGGTCCTCGGGCTCGACGAAGCGCCCCGCGCGGGCCTGGTCGCACACGAGCTCGCGCGCCACGCCGTCGATCGCGAGCAGCGTCGGGCGCGCGCAGGCCATGTAGTCGAAGACCTTGTTGGGGTACACGGTCTTCATCATCGGGTTGCCCTGGAGCACCGCCACGCCCACGTCGGCCGCGTTGACCACGTCGGGCATCTTCGCCTTCGCCACGGGGCCGTGAAAGGTGATGTTGTCGATGCCCCGCGAGCGCGCGAGGGAGGTGAGCCGCGCGCGCTCGGTGCCGTCGCCCACGCACGCGATGAGCACGTCGGGCCGGTCGCGCAGGAGGGCCGCGGCCTCGACGAGCTGGTCGAGCGCGTTCACCACGCCGTGCGCGCCCGCGTAGAGAAAGACCGTGCGGTCGCCCCACCCGAGCTCGCGCCGCGCGTCGTTGTCGCGGGGCCCCGGGTTGAACATCGACACGTCGGCGCCGTTCGGCACGAACACGATCTTCTCGGGCGGCACCAGCCCCCGCTTCAAGATGTCGTCACGAAAGGCCGGCGTGAGCACGTTCACCAGCGTGGCGCGCTCGCAGGCCCAGCGCTCCATGGCGTAGAGGGCGCGGGTGACGAGCGCGTCTTCGCGCAGCAGGCCCGACGTGACGATGCTGCCGGGCCACAGGTCGCGCACTTCGAACACCCACGGAACGCCGCGCCAGAAGACCCGCGCGCTGAGGTAGCCCGGCACGGAGATCGAGAGGGGCGGCGACGTGGCGATGAGCACGTCGGGCCGGGGCACCGTGAGCGCCGCGGTCGAGGCCGAGGCCACGAAGCCCAAGAAGGCCACCGAGCGCCCCACGCGCCCGCGGCGGTAGACCGAGGGCACGTAGCACCGCACGACCTTCACGGGGCCGTCGGTCTCGTGCACGAACCAGCGGCCCTTGTACTCGTCGGGCACGGCGCCGGTGTTGTAGTTGAGCGTGCCGGTGATCACCGTCACGTCGTGGCCCGCCTCGGACCACATGCGCGCGAACTCGTTGAAGCGCGACCCGCCCGGCTGGCCCGCGCTGAGGTAGTTCTGGTGGAGCACGGCGATCTTCATGGGGCCGCGGACGCTACCACGGGCGAGGGGGCGGACGTGGTAGCGTCCGTCGCCTCCGATGGCCCCCCGCGGACGAAGCGTGCGCACCGACATCGTCGCGGGCTTCGCGACGGTGATCCTGGCCTTCGGCGCCGTGGCCACCTGGTCGCTCGGGCGCCAGCAGCGCGCCGTGGCCTCGATGCGCCTCGCCAACGAGGGCTACCTGCGCCTCGCGGTGCAGCTCGGCGAGGTGCGCGTCAACCAGGGCCTCTTCAACACCGTGCTCGACCGCATCATCGACGAGGGCGAGCGCACCACGTCGCGCACCTGGCTCGGCCTCGCGCGGCGCTCGCGGCGCGGCGTGCTCACGGCCGCCGTGGGCCTCGCCCGCGAGGCCGCCCTGCGCGCGAGCGACCCCGAAGACGCGCGCCTCCTGCGCAGGGCCGTCGCCGCCCTCTCGGACATCGACGCCACCTACGCCGCCGACGAGCCGCTCTTCGAAGAGATGTTCGACGCGCTCTCGACCGGGCAGACCGACGCCGCGCGGCGCCTCAAGGACAGGGTGCTCGACAACGAGAACCGCTGCGAGCGCGAGATCCGCGCGCTCACGCGCAACCTCCAGCTCCGCA
>JBDHVF010000911.1:0-3592 GCA_039809605.1 Polyangiales bacterium
GCGCGCGCGAGCGACGAGGAGCCCGCGGCCCAGCCGTCGAGCGTCGGGGCGAGGGCGTCCACGTCGCGCAGGCGCGGGGGCAGCGAGCTGCGGTGGCGCGCGGCGAGCCCGCCGCCCGGCGACGCCCCGCGCAGGGCGCTGCACGTGAGCAGCGCGACGAGCAGGTCGGCGACGGACTGGTGTCGCCGCGCGGGGTCTTTTTCGAGCGCGCGCTCGACGATCGCGGCGAGGGCCTCGGGCACCGGCCGCCGCGCGCGGACCGGCACGTGAGGGTCGCGCAGCACGGCGGCCAGCAGCGCGCCCTGCGACTCGCCCTCGAACGGGACGCAGCCCGTGAGCATCTCGTAGAGCACCACGCCCACCGCCCACACGTCGGCGCGGTGGTCGACGTCGCGGCGGCCGAGCCACTGCTCGGGCGCCATGTACGAGGGCGTGCCCAGCAGGTAGCCCGTCGCGGTGAGCTCGTCGCGGCCGCCGCGCGCGCTCTTCGACACGCCGAAATCGATGAGCGTCGGCACGACGGCGTCGCCCTGCTGCCGCGCGAGCAGGATGTTCGACGGCTTGACGTCACGGTGCACGACGCCGTGACGGTGGGCCTCGTCGAGCGCGCCCAGGATGGGCACGAGGATCTCCGCCGCCTCGACGGGGTCGAGCGCCCCCCGCGCGGCGAGCAGCTCTTCGAGCGTCTGGCCCTCGAGAAAGTCCTGCACCATGAACAGCCGGCGCGACGCGCCGTCGCCGAACTCGCCGAAGTCGTGCACCCGCACCACGTTCGGGTGCCGCAGCTTCGACACCACCTTCGCCTCGCGAAAGAAGCGCTCGACCGCCTGCCGCCGCGCCTCGGGGCCCTCGCGCAGGCAGTCGGCCTGCACCTTGATCGCGACGCGCCGTTCGAGCTGGAGGTCCTCGCCCTCGTACACCGAGGCCATGCCCCCGCGGCCCGCGCGGCGCGCGCAGCGGAACCGCCCGTGAATCACCGCCCCGATCAGGGGGTCGTCGTCGCCAGGTTGCGTCCCCATGGCATCACCGCACGCGCTGTGTTGCGGGGGCTCGGCCGCGCGTTCGAATCCCTCCGCCGGGTTTCGCCCGTGAGAGACTCACGCGGCCGTGACGACGACCTCCCCCGACGAAGACCGCGCCCTGGCGCTGCACGAGGAGGCCGCTTCGCACGACGGCGCGGGGCGCTTCACCGAGGCCGAGGGGCCGCTGCGCAGGGCGCTCGCGCTCTCCGAAGAAGCCCTCGGGGCCTCGCACCCGCGCACGGCGGCGATTCGCAACGGCCTCGGGATGCTCTGCAAGTGCGACGGCCGCTTCGGCGAGGCCGAGGCGCTCTACCGCCGCGCGCTCGCGGCGAAGCGCGAGCTCTTCGGCGACGGCCACATCGACACGGCCATCACCGCGAGCAACCTCGCGGCGCTGGTCGCCGCCTGCGGCGAGGTGCTGGTGTCGGTGCGAGCGTAACGAGCGTGCGCGCATCACTCCGAGCGGCGGCGGCGGGACGCCGGATCACCCGCCGTGGTCGAGGCCAGGGGGGAGCGCGGACACCCTTCGCGGACGAACGCCCCGGCGCCGTGACGGATTCGACACGCGCGCGCGTCCGTGCGACACCCCCCCCGCGGCGATCATGTCACCCCGCGCACGTCGCCTCGTGAAGGTCTCGGCGGTCGTCGCGCTCGCGGCGCTCGCGTGCGTGGCCGCGGCCAACGCCGCGGTGCTCTCGATCGGCCGCCGCGGCGTGTACGAGCGCGCGGGCGCGGTGCCGCCGCGGGCCGTGGCGATCGTGCTCGGCGCGCGCGTGTGGGACGACGGCTCGCCCTCGGACGTGCTCGAAGACCGCCTCGCCGTCGCGCTCGACCTGTACCGCATGGGGCGCGTGCGGCGCATCCTGGTGACGGGCGACAACGGCTCGAACCGCTACGACGAGGTGACGGCGATGCAGCGCTGGCTCCTCGCGCGCGGCGTCGACCCGAAGGACGTCGTGCGCGACCACGCGGGCTTTCGCACGCTCGACTCGATGGAGCGCGCCGCGAAGGTCTTCCGCGTGCGCCACGCCGTCGTCTGCACGCAGCGGTTCCACATGGCGCGGTCGATGTTTCTCGCGCGGCACGCGGGCATCGACGCGGTGGGCGCGGTGGCCGACCGGCGGCGCTACGTCCACGCGCTGCGCTTCGGCGTGCGCGAGGTCGCCGCGCGCGCGATGGCCGTCGTCGACGCGTGGGTGATTCGAAGAGGGCCGCGCTTCCTCGGGCCCGAGGTCCCCGTCGAGCGCGCGAGCACGCGGACGTGAGGCGTCACCGCAGGAGCGAGTCGACGAGCACCGGCACGATCAGCGCGAAGATGAGCGAGAACACGAGGCGGAACTGAAGCGGCTGCCTCGCGAACGGCCGCACGTGCCGCAGCGCGAGCGCGAACCCCAGCGCGGCGAGGGCGACGCCGACGCCGAGCAGCACGCGCACCCGCGGCCAGAGCATCCCCACGACCTCGCCGGCCGATCCGAGCGCCAGCAGCGCGACCGCGGCGACGCGGAGCGGGGTCTCGATGGGCGGCGCGCCCTGCTCGTCGCGAAACGGTGGCGGCGCGGCGTCTCCCATGCGCGGGAGCGTAGGCCCACCTCGCCGCGAGGCGCCAGAGGCCTGCGAAGGACGCCGCTCCGCGCGACGCCCCGCATGCGCGATACTCCCTCGCCATGCAGGACATGCTCACGCTCGCCTCGGTGTTCGGCGCCCTGGGGCTTCTCTCGCTCGCGGCGGCGCTCGTCGTCGCGCTCCGGCGCGCGGTGTTCCTCGCGCGCGCCGCGCGCACGACGGGCGAGGTCACGGCCATCGAAGACAGCGGCGAGTTCCCGGTGGTCACGTTCGAAGCCGCGGGCGAGGCGCTGCGCAACGGGCGCGTCGTGAGGTTCCGCGCCGCGAGCAACGTGGGCCGGTGGGCCGTCGGAAAGCGCGTCGACGTGCTCTACGACCCGCGCGGGCCCGAGCGCGCGAGCGTCGCGACCTTCGGGCAGGTGTGGGGCCTGTGCGTCGCGCTCGCGCTCATGGGGGTGATGTTCCTGGCGATGTCCGAGGGCGTCGCGAGGCTCGCGCGCGACGCGCGGCCGGTGAGCGCGACGCGGCGAGGGTGATCCGATGCCCGCCAGGCATTGCCCCTGGAGGGAGTGTCCTGCTCTGCCGCGAGGTGGAATGGTCTGGGCTGAACCGCAGAGGCGCAGAGGGCGCAGAGAGGGGTAGCCCCGGGTCGTTTTGAGCCGTTTCGGTTCCGGCCTCTGAGCTCTCTGCGCCTCTGCGGTTCGTCTCCTGGGGCGCTGCCAGATTCAGGTCCGCGGTGTCCTCTGTAGGACGGCACCACCCGCGACCGTCGGATGAACGCCTCGGCTGCGTGCGATAGACTCCTCGTTCGTCATGACGATCTCGACGCCACCCCGAAGCCCCGAGCGCGAGCCCGGCCCGCGCGCACCGACGCAGGCCGAGTGGGACGCCATGACGCCCGCCGAGCAGGCGCGCGCCGCGGCGGCGCTGCCGACGTACGTGCCGAACGAGGAGCTGGGGACGATGGACGGACAGACGCACCAGCGCGCGCGCAACGGCTTCGAGGG
>JBDHVF010000912.1:0-3588 GCA_039809605.1 Polyangiales bacterium
GGCGCGCTGGCGCGCTTTCGCGAGGCGTGGGAGGCGTGTCACACGCCGCGCGCGCGGGCGCAGATGGGCCTGGCCGAGGCGGCGCTGGGCCGCTGGCTCGACGCCGACCAGCACCTCGGCGAGGCCCTCGCGAGCGACGCCGACCCGTGGATCGCGCGCAACCGCGCGCAGCTCTCGGCGGTGCGCGGGCAGGTGGCCGAGCACGTGGGGCTCCTCGAGGTGCGCGGCGGCGTCGAGGGCGCCGAGGTGCGCCTCGACGGGCGGCCCGCGGGGACGCTCCCGCTGCGCGCCCCGCTGCGCGCCGTGGCGGGCACCGCGACGCTGACCGTGCACGCGCCGGGCTACCTGCCGCTCACGCGCGTCACGGTGGTCACCGCGGGGCAGCTCGTGCGAGAGCAGGTCGACATGGTGCGCGAGGAGCCGCCGCCGCCGCCCCCCGCGCCCGCGCCGCAGCCCCCTGTGCCCGTGCAGCAGACCCCTGCGCCCGTGCAGCAGACCCCTGCGCCCGTGCAGCCTTCGCCGCCGGTGGAGCAGGCCCTGGCGGCGCCGGTCGCCGCGCCGCAGGGCGAGGTGGAGCTGCGCGTCGAGCCCGCGGGCGCGGGGTCGGTGCAGCGCACGCTGGCCTGGGTGGCGGCGGGCGGCGCGGTGCTGGCGATCGGCGGCGGCGTGTGGGCGCTCGCCGAGCGCGAGGCGGCCATCAGCACGCACAACGACCCGTCGCTCGGGTGCAGGCAGTACGACGCGCGGCAGCGCTGCGTCGACGCGCTCGACACCGCCGACACGATGCAGACGCTCGAGATCGTGGGCTTCGCGGCCGGGGGCGCGCTCGCGATCACGTCGCTGGTGCTGTTCCTCACGGCGCCGAGCGGGTCGCACGCGCCGCGCGCGGCGGCGACGGCGGCGCGCCTCGAGCGCGGCGCGGGCCCCGGCACGCTGGGCGTCTCGTGCGCGCTCGCGTTCTGAGCGGGCCCAAGGGAGGGGAGCGATGCGTGACATGACCCGATGGCTCTGGCCGCTCTGCGCGGCGCTCGGCTGCTCGTCGGCGACCTTCGTCGAGGGCGACGCCGCGGCGCCCGACGCGCGCCGCCCCGACGCGGTGACGGCCCCGCCGCCCGACGCGCCGTGCCCCGCGGGGCAGACGCTGTGCGGCGCGAGCTGCGTGACGCTCTCGTCCGACGCGCGCCACTGCGGCGCCTGCGGCAACGCGTGCCCCGCGGGCGTCGCGTGCCGCGAGGGCCGGTGCCCGCCCGCCAACGACGACCTCGCCCACCCGACGTCCTTCGCGCTGGCGGCGGGCGAGCGCCTGCTGCGAGGCACGACCGACGGCGCGTCGTTCGACGGCCCGGCCGGCTGCGCGAGCGGGCCCAACGTCTGGTACCGCTTCACCCTCTCGCAGCCCGAGGTGGTCTACCTCGACACCGCCGGGTCGGCGTACGACACGGCGATCTACCTCGTCGACGCGCGCGGCGCCGTGGTGTCTGGCGCGTGCAACGACGACGCGGCGTGCAACACGCGCGAGTTCACCATGAAGCAGTCGCGGCTCGCGGCGGTGCTCGACGCGGGCTCGTACTCGCTCGCCGTGTCGGGGCCCCACGCGACCGACCGCGGCGAGTTCACGCTCCACGCGCAGCACGTCGCGGCGAGCTTCGGGCGCTATTTTCAGCGCGAGCCCGTCGCGGCCTCGGGCGCCGTGAGCCGCACGCTGCCGGGCGCGTCGGCGCTCTCGCCGCGCTGCGTGCCGAGCGTCTCGGGCGAGGACGTCTACTGGTTCGTCACCTGCGGCGCGCCGGCCCCGTCGCTCTTCAGCCTGTGCCGCGCCGACGGAGGCTCGTTCGTGCGCGCGTCGGGCGCGACCACCTACGACCCCGTGATGTACGTGTACGACGGCCTCGCGGGCTCGATCACCCGCTGCGCCAACGACGCCGACGGCTGCGCCGGCACGGGCGGAGACACGGGCTCGTACGGCCCGCGCATCGAGGCCGCGCTGCCGAGGGGGCTGCACGCGGTGGTGGTCGACGAGGGGCTGCGCCCCGGCGGCGGCATGCGCTACACCCTCCGCCACGTGATCCAGTGAGCGCCGTCAGGGCCAGGGCGTCGGCGAGCGCAGCGGGGCGCCGGGCGCGCGCGGGTCGAAGCGCAGCATGGTGCCCCGGTCGCCGACCGCGAGGCCCGTGACGGCGCCCGTGTCGGCGTCGCGCACGAAGGCCACCGCGTGCAGGTCGTGGCGCGTGCCCGTGGGCACGGGCTCGAACGACGCGCCGCCGTCGCGCGACACGAGCAGCGCGCCGCGCTCGCCGGCGACCCACACCGCGCCGTCGGGCGAGCGGGCGACGAAGTTCAGGTCGCCCGGCACCGTGCCGCGCGCGAAGCGCCAGCGCACCGCGCGGTCGGCGTCCGACGCGCGCGCGTAGAGGAGCATGCCCTCGGGGCCGCAGAGCACCGCGACGCCGTCGTCGTCGAGGAGAAAGCCCGCCACGTCGAGCGCGGGCAGGCCCGCGAAGTCGTGCGCCTCGGGGCGCCACGTGCGGCCGCCGTCGCGCGTGGCGAAGAGCCGCGTGCGCAGGGGCACCGAGCGCGCGTCGAGGTCGTGCGACACGAGCCACCCGCGGCGGCGGTCTCGAAAGTAGAGCCCGAAGGGCCGCGCGCCCGCGACGGGGTGCGGCGCCCAGCTCCGCCCGCCGTCGCGCGTCGAGAGCATCGTCTCGCCCGCGCACACGAGGAAGCCGTGCTGCGCGTCGGTGAAGAGCACCTGGGTGTACATCGCGCCCGCGTCGAGGCCGCGCGCGCGGTCGCCCGCCATGAGCACCTCCCAGAACGCGCCCCCGTCGGTCGTGCGCCACACGACGCCCGTGTCGTCTTCGCCCGCGGCGCCGCACGCCCACGCGTGCGCGTCGTCGAGCGCGTACACCGCGTAGAAGTGGTGCGCGTCGGGGTCGCGCGGGTCTTGACGGGTGAGCTCGCGAAAGGTCCTCGCGCCGTCGCGCGACACGAGCAGCCCGCCGGGCGTCGCGGGGCCGCCGAGCGCGAGCCAGAGCGCGCCGCCGGGCGCGACGCACGCGTCGGCGATCAACGGCCGGGGAGCGCGAGGAGTCGTTCGTCGAACGTACGGCTGCACGGGGGAGGAGGAGTGTGCCCCAACCGAAGGCCACCGACACGGAAGGTTCTGTCTACATGTCGATTTTTCCCGGCCGTTGCTGCAACCGTGAAGCCCGATCGAACCGCCGCGGGGCTTCGCGCGCGCGGCGTCGCTGCGATAGCGTCGGGCCATGGCCCAGGGCGCGACCGAGGTGATCTACGAGGCCCCCGCCCGCACGCGGGCGTGGTGGGGCGCGGCGCTCGGCGCGGCGGCGTTCTTCGCGGGCCTCGCGTGGATCATCGCGCGGATGCTCCGCCACCCCGGCGCCATCGCCGCCGCGGCCGCGCTGGTGGCGCTCGCCCTCGCGGCCCCGTCGCTGCTCGGCCAGCGGGGCCCGCTGCGCGCGCGCCGCGTGGTGGCCGACGCGTCGAGGCGCGAGCTGCGCGTCGAGCACCGCCGCGGCGCCGAGGTGATCGCGTTCGACGACGTGACCGCGGTCGCGCCCGTGGCGG
>JBDHVF010000913.1:0-3587 GCA_039809605.1 Polyangiales bacterium
GGTGCTCAAGGGCTCGCTGCACGGCGGCGTGTTCGACCGCATCGAGGCCCTCGTCGAGCGCGCGAGAGAGGGTGAGGTCGAGAAGACCCTGCGCGCGCACGTGGCGACGGGCGAGGCGCTGCCGGGCTTCGGTCACAAGCTGTACCCGAGGGGAGACCCGCGGGTGCCGCCGCTGCTCGACGCGGTGAGGTCCGCGCGCGTCGAGGGCCCGCGCTCGCGGCGGGTGATCGAGTACCTCAACGCGGGCGAGCTCGTCGCGGGCGAGGCGCCGACGATCGACCTGGCGCTGGTGACGCTCTCGGCGGCGCTGGACCTCCCGCGCGGCACGGCCACGGCGCTCTTCGCGCTGGGGCGCGCGGCGGGGTGGGCGGCGCACGCGTTCGAGCAGCGGCGCGCGGGGGTGATCCTGCGGCCGAGGGCGCGCTACACGGGGCCGCGGTAGGGCGAGTGTTCGACGGGCCCGCAGCCCCAGTGCCCACGGGCGCGCGCTCTGGCGGCGAGGGTGCCCCGCGTGGCCCTCGCCCGCTGACGACCGCTCCCCGCGCCCCGCGCGCTCCGGTAGGATCCGCCGCGTGACGGGCGAGGCACCGAGCGACGAGCGCGCGCGCGACCCGCAGCGGCAGGTGCTGCGGTCGTGGATGGACCAGATGTCCGACGGGCTGTTCGTCTCGGACGTCGAGGGCACCTTCATCGACGTGAACCGCCGCGGCTGCGAGATGCTCGGGCGCTCCCGCGGCGAGATCGTCGGCGCCAACGTGCGCGAGTTCGTGCACCCCGGCGAGTTCGAGCGGCGCGCGCTGGCCCTCCCCGAGATCGCCACGGGCGCCGTGCTCATGACCGAGCGGCGGCTCGTGCGCGCCAACGGGACCACATTCCTCGCGGAGCTGTCGACCACGCGCCTCGACGACGGGCGCTTTCTCGCCGTGGTGCGCGACGTCACCGCGCGGCGCGACGCCGAGGAGGCCGTGCGCAGGGACGCGGCGAGCTTCCGCGTGCTGCTCGACCTCCTGCCCGACATCGTGATCGTGCACCGCGGGGGCAGGGTGGTGTACGTGAACGCCACCGCGCTGCGCTGCTTCGGCTGGCCGAGCCTCGGCGCGGCCGTGGGCTACCCCGTGTTCTCGCTCGTGCCCCCCGAGGGGCGCGCCCTCGTGCGCGAGCGCATCCAGAGGGTCATCGACACGGGCAGGCCCGCCGAGCCCCTGCGCGAGCGCCTCCTGCGCGCCGACGGCGGCACCTTCGAAGCCGAGGTGTTCGGCGTGCCGCTCGACTTCGACGGGCGCCCGTCGGTGCTCGTGGTCGCGCGCGACGTGACCGAGCGCGAGCGGCTGCAGGCGCAGCTCGTACAGAGCGAGCGGCTCGCGAGCGTGGGCCTGCTCGCCGCGGGCGTCGCGCACGAGATCAACAACCCCCTGGCGTACATGATCCCCAACGCCGCGCGGCTCGTGGCGGGCCTCGAGGCCGCGGAGCCCGACCTCGCGGCGCTGCGCGCGGGCGCCCGCGACGTGCTCGACGGCGCGCGGCGCGTGCAGAAGATCGTGCGCGACCTCAAGGCCTTCGCGCGCGACGACGACGGCCGCGAGGGCCCCGTCGACGTCAACGCCGCGGCCGAGGCGGCCCTGTCGCTCATCGACCACGAGCTGCGCTTCCGCGCCCGCGTGGTGCGAGACTACGGCCAGGTGTCGCCCGTGCTCGCGAGCGAGGGGAGGCTCGCGCAGGTGTTCCTGAACCTCCTGCTCAACGCCGCGCACGCCATCGCCGAGGGCAGCGCGGCGCTCCACGAGGTGCGCGTGACGAGCCGCGAGGCGGGCGGAGAGGTGCGCGTCGAGGTGCGCGACACGGGCGTGGGCATCGCGCGCGAGCACATGCCGAGGCTCTTCGAACCGTTCTTCACCACGCGGCCGCCGGGCGAGGGCAGCGGGCTCGGGCTGCCCATCTGCCAGTCGATCGTGGGCGCGCTCGGCGGGCGCATCGAGGTCGCGAGCGTCGCGGGCGAGGGGGCGTCGTTCACCGTGGTGCTGCCCGCGATGCGCCAGGCCCGCGAGCGCGCGCCCGAGCCCCGCGCCGCGCCCGCGACGCCCGCGGCCGCGAGCGCAAGCGCGACCCTGCCGAAGCTGCTGCTCGTCGACGACGAGCACAACCTCCGCGCGGTGCTCAGGCCCCTCTTGTCGACGCGCTACGCCGTGACGGCCGCCGCGTCGGGCCGCGAGGCCCTGCGGCTGCTCGAGCGCGACGACGCGTGGGACCTCGTGCTCTGCGACCTGCTCATGCCCGACGTGACGGGCATGGACGTCTTCGAAGAGGTCGAGCGCGCGCACCCGCACCTCGCGCCGCGCATGGTCTTCATGACCGGCGGCGCCTTCACCCCGCGCGCCCGCGACCTGCTCGACCGCGTGGCCGACCGGTGGATCGAGAAGCCCTTCGACTTCGAAGCCCTGCTCGCCCTGCTCGACCGCGTGCGGCCGCGGTGACCCGCGGCTTGCCCGAGGCCGAGCTTCCGGTCTATCCATACGGGCGCTCTGATGGGACGACGCCCCTCTGCCATCGCCCTGATCCTCTTCGCGTGCGCCGCGCTCGCGTCGTCGCCGGCCCTCGCCGACCCGCCGCGGCGCGCGGCGTACCGCGCGAACGTGCGGCGCTGGCACGACGCGGGCGAGACCCCGGCGCCGCGCTTCACCGACGACGGGCGGCTGGTGCTGCGGTTGCGGTCGATCAACGCACTGGGCACCGCCGAGGTCACGCCGCGCACGGCCGAGGGGGGCTTCGACGAGGCCGCGTGCGCCGAGGTGGCGCGCGTGCTCGGCGACGCGCGCTCGCAGCGCAGGGCGCCCATCGACCGCAGGCTCGTCGAGATCCTCTACCAGGTCGCGCGGCACTTTCGCGCGGGGCAGATCTCGGTGGTCTCGGGCTACCGCGCGCAGTCCACGCCGAGCAACCACCGGCTCGGGCGCGCGGTCGACATCCTGGTGCCGGGCGTGGCCGACGCCGACGTGGCCGCGTTCGCGCGCACGCTGGGCTTCGTGGGCGTGGGGCTCTACCCCGTCGGGGGCTTCGTGCACATCGACGTGCGCGAGCGGAGCTACTTCTGGGTCGACCGCAGCGGCCCCGGCAGACCCTCTCGCGCGCGCCGCGGGCGCAGCCGCCGCAGGGGGCGCTCGCGCGGGCTTCAAGAGGTGCACGGCGACCTCGCGCGCCGCGCCGACGAAGAGGCGCGCGCGCGGGGGGTGGTTCCCTTCGGCGGCACCGGGGGCGCGAGCGGGCAGGGCCACGGCGGCGCCGCGGCGTCGGGCGCCGACGGCGACGGAGACGACGCGCAGGGAGAGCCGTGAACGAGATCGAGGCGCTCGTACGGCAGGGGGAGATCGACAAGGCCGCCGCGCTCGCGCAGGCCCGCGGCGCGTGGAAGCGCGCGTCGGAGCTGCTCGCCTCGCTCGGCCGCCCCGCCGAGGCGGCCCTGTGCGCGGTGCGCGGCGGCGAGTGGCGCGTGGCGATGGACGTGGCGCTCGCGTCGGGCGACGAGCAGGTGATCGCGGCGCTGGCCGACGAGGTGGGCAAGGACCCCGCGCTCGCGGTCGCCATGGCGTCGC
>JBDHVF010000914.1:0-3585 GCA_039809605.1 Polyangiales bacterium
GGGGGCTCCGCGAGGTGCGCGACAGCGTTGGGTGGAGGGACACGTCGCACACGCGAAAGCGGCAAACTTGACGTGAACCTGGTATGATCCGTGGGTTGACCGTGGTCAGGTCGGGCGCGCGCCGCGCGGGCGACGCTCTCGCCGCGATGGACGACCACGCCGTCTGTGGCTTCGAGGGGACGCAGGCGAAGATCACGCCCTCGCTCGCGTGCAACAACGACTGCCGCTTCTGCTACAACCGCGCCGAGAAGGCCCTCGCGCGGCCGCTCTCGGAGGAGCGGGTGATGGCCCTCGTCGACGAGGCGGCGGCGACCTCGCCCGCGCAGCTCAACCTCATCGGCGGCGAGGTCACGATCCTGCCGTACTTCCTGCGGGTGCTGCGGCACGCGCAGGGGCGCTTCGGGTCCATCTCGGTGAACACCAACGGGCGGCGCTTCGGCGACGCGGCCTTCGCGCGCGAGGCCGTGAGCGCGGGGCTCACCGAGGTCGACGTCTCGCTGCACGGCGCGACCGCGGCGGTGCACGACCACGTCTCGCGCGCGCCGGGCGCGTGGGCCGAGACCACCGCGGGGCTGCGCAACCTCGTGGCGCTGCGCGCCGAGCTCGGGCGCCCGAGCGTGTCGGTGACCACCATCGTGCTCGACTGGAACGTGCACGACCTCACGGCCCTCGGGGCGCTGCTCCGCGAGCTGGGCGTCTCGTCGTGGAGGATCAAGTGGGCCTACGGCGCGCTCGGAGGGCACGGCGAGGCGGACCCCTCGGAGTACATCGTTCGCTACGCCGACGGGCTCTCGCACGTGCGGGCCGCGGTCGAGGCGCACGGCGCCGCGCTGCACGTGATCGTTCACGACGTGCCCGTGTGCCTCGTGGGCGAGCTCATGGCGTACAGCACCGTGCACGAGCGGCACACGGTGGCCCGCTACGGCGCCGCGGGGCTCGAGGAGCAGGGCGCGGTGCTCGGCCGCTGGGGCGAGACCTCGCGCGCGTGCGATGGGTGCGTCGCGCGCGACCGCTGCTGCCACCCGTCGCCCGCGTACGTGCGACGCTTCGGCGACGCGGAGCTCACCCCCCTCACGGTGCGCTCGCTCGACGAGGTGACCGAGCGGGCGCGCGCGTTCCGGCGGCGCGTCGAGGGCGCGGCATCGCGCGCGGGGGAGGCGCCCCGGCAGTCGTCGGAGCAGCCCGAGGTGCGCGACGCGTTCGCCCGCATGGACGCGGCCGCCCGCGAGGGCCGCTGGTCCGACGTGCGCGCGCAGGCGCTGCGGGTGCTGGCGCTCTCGCCGGGCGACGCCGAGGCCGGGCGCATGCGCACCGTCGCCGAGGCGCACCTGCTCGACGAGATGGCCCGCGCCGCCGAGGCGCGCGGCGAGCACGGGCGCGCGCGGCAGCTCCGCAGGCTGCTCGCGATGCACTACGCCGAACAGGGCGCGGCGAGGTGACGGTCAGCGCACGAGGCGGTCGAAGGTGGGCGGGTCGTAGCCCGCGATGATCACGTCGCCGACCGAGACGGTCGGCGCGCGCAGCGTGCCCTCGCGCCCGAGGAAGTGCTTGCGGATCTCGTCGTCGGTGGCCTTCGCGGGGTCGATCTCGACGAGCGCCGCGCCGCGGCGGGCGTAGGCCTTGCGGTGCCTGCGCACCAGCGCGACGGCCTCGTCGGCCGAGACCGGCGCCTTGCGCACGTCGACGAACGAGTGGGTGACCTCTTCTCGTGCGAGGAACTCCCGCACCGGGCGGCAGCCCGTTCAGGCGCGGCCGTAGAACGTGATGTTCGACATGCCCAGGCGTCTAACGCGCGGAGGGCGCCGGGGGCAAGTTCGTTGCGCGCGTCGCGGGGGGTGTTCCTTTGGGGGCACATCCGACAGAATCGCGCGACGTCATGCGCCGAGCCGCTCGCATCGTGATGGTCGCCGCGGCGCTCTGCGCGGGCTGCGCGCGATACCCGACGGACCCGGGCGAGGCGCTCGCGCAGCCCGACCCGGTGCGCGCGGGGGTGAACGGGTACGACGGCCCGCGCGGCGCGGCGTACGTCGACCTCGCGGCGCAGGTGAGGGTCGTCGAGGAGCTCGCCGTGCGGGTGGTCTTCCCCGCGCGCGCCGACGGGTCGCTCGAGGCCGAGAGCGCGCCGTACCCCGCGGTGGTCTTTCTGCAAGGGCAGGGGGTGTCTCGCGCGCGCTACCACTGGCTCGCGGCGCACCTCGCGACGCGCGGCTACGTGGTGATCCTGCCCGACCACCAGTTCAACCTCCCGGCGCTCGACACCGACCACGCGATCCTCGCGCTGCGCGCGGTGCGTGACGCGGCGGCGCAGCCCGGAACGCTCCGCGGCGCGGTGTCGCCCGCGGCGCCCGCGGCGGCGATGGGCCACGGCATGGGCGGCGTGATCGCCGTTCGCCAGTGGACCCGCTACGCCGACTTCGCGGCGCTGGCGTTGCTCGCGGCGTACCCCGCCGACGGCGACGACGTCACCACCCGCGCGGGCTCGCCGGCC
Source organism: Polyangiales bacterium (assembly GCA_039809605.1). Classification (GTDB taxonomy): domain Bacteria; phylum Myxococcota_A; class Polyangia; order Polyangiales; genus CAISKJ01. The sequence goes on from JBDHVF010000914.1 coordinate 2,489, forward strand.
CTCCTGGTCGCCGGGAGCGCCGACGTGCCCACGCCCCTCACGCGCGTGCAGCAGGCCTTTCTGTCGTTCTCCGCGCCGAAGCTCTACGCCCAGGTCGAGGGCCTCAACCACTTCGCGTGGACCGACGACCCCACGGGCGGCGACCTCACGAGCGACGGCCCGCGACCCCGCGACCTCGCCGCGACGCGCCGCGAGGCGCTCACCGTCGTGGACCTCTGGCTCGACGCGACGATGCGCCACGACCCCGACGCGGCGGCGGCCCTCCAGCGCGGGGGCTTCGCCGGGGTGACGCTGCTGCGATGAGGGCGGCGTGGGCGATCGCGGCGGCGGTGGCGCTCGGGTCGGAGGCGAGGGCCGACCCGCTGGTGCTCCGCGCGCCGGTGCCCGGCCGCGTGGTGGCGGGCACGGCGGGCACGCCCGAGCTCTCCGCGGGCGCGTGGATCACCGAGCGCTTCGGGCTCGCGGTCGAGTGGCGCCTGCCCTCGGCCGCGGCGGGGGCGTCGGCGGGCACGCGCTGGACGCTCGTGGGCGACCGCCTCGGGTGGGGCGTCGACGCCGTCGTCGCGGCGGGCGTGGTGGTGCCGCTGATCGCGCCCGCGGGCGCGGTGAGCATCACGAGCGCGGTGGTGGGTCGCTGGCGCAGCGAGGCGCTCCAGGTGTCGGCGAACCTCGCGTCGCCCCTCGTGATCCGCGTCGCGCCCGACACCACCGTGCGCCTGCCGCTGCTGCTCGAGGTGTGGATCACCGCGCACCTCGGGCCCGTTCACTTCGGCGCGCAGGGCTCGGTGGGGAGCACGTACGTCCCGACGCTCTCCTGGTCGAGCGCCATCCAGGTGTCGGGCTACCTGGGGTGGGACCTCTGACTCAGGTTTGGCCGTTGACGAGTTTCGCTGCGTGTGAACGCGGCGCGCGAGTTCGCACAGCCCCCTCACCGCGCTACCGCGCGCCCTCACCCCCGCGGAGCGGGGGCAAGGGCTCTGTCGTCTGCGAGCGGTTGGTGTCGCACCGACGCGTCGTGAGCGAGGGACCGCTGCGGCGCGCGTCGCCCTTCGCGGGCAGCGCAGGTGACAGGCACGGAGCTCCGGGGGATCGTCCGG
>JBDHVF010000915.1:0-3584 GCA_039809605.1 Polyangiales bacterium
GGCGCCGCCCGCGGGCGTCGGGCAGGCGTTGTTGCACATGCCGCAGTGGCCCGTCGAGGTCTGGAGGTTGGTCTCGCAGCCGTTGGCCGCGTTGCCGTCGCAGTCGCCGAGGCCCGCGGCGCACGCGCGCCCGCAGCGCCCCGCGGCGCACGTCGCCGTGGCGCCCGCCGGGGCCGTGCATCGGGTGCCGCACGCGCCGCAGCTCGTGGGGTCGGTCTGGAGGTTGTGGCACATCCCGCCGCAGCAGGTCTGTCCCGCCGCGCAGGGCGCCGTCGCCGAGCAGCCCGCCATGCACTCGCCGCCGCGGCAGAGCGCGCCCGGTCCGCACTGCGCGTCGGTCACGCAGCGCACGCACTCGTGCGTCGCGGGGTCGCAGTGCTGCGAGCCGAAGCAGCTCGAGTCGTCGCGGCACCCGCTCTCGCACGCGCCCGCCGCCGAGCAGTACTCGAACGAGTGGCAGTCGTCGTGCGACGCGCAGGCCGTCGCGCACTGCCGCCGCGCGGTGCAGACGCGCCGCCCGCCGCAGTCGCTCGCGGCGACGCACTCGACGCAGCGGTGCAGCGAGGGGTCGCAGACCGAGCCCACCGCGTCGACGTCGCAGTCGTCGTCGCTCATACACGCGTCGCCCACGACCGGAGGCCGCATGTCGACCGCGCCCGTGTCCGTCATCGAGGGCGCGTCGGTGGTCGAAGGCGCGTCGGTGGTCGAAGGCGCGTCGGTCGTCGAAGGCGCGTCGGTCGTCGAGGGCGCGTCGGTGGTCGAGGGCGTGTCCATCGGAGCGGGCGTGTCCATCGGACCCGGCGCGTCATCGCTCACAGGCGCGTCGGTCGGAGGGGCGGGCGTGTCGGTCGGCGCGACGTCGGCCGCGGGCGTTCGGTCGACGGCGGCGTCGCGGGCGCTCGACGCGTCGGGCTGGCTCGAACAGGCGGCGAGCGCCAGCGCGAGCGCGCTCGCGAGTCTTCGAACTGTCATCGGATCGTTCCTTTCGCGCGGCGGAGAGTTCACCGGCGGGGGGCGCGTTTGCAGCGCTCGCACCAGACGCGTCGCGCCCGGCAACGACCGCTTCTCTGCGGGCGCGGAGCGTGACGGCCGCCGCAGCACCGGCGCGTCGACGCCACGGGCGACGCGCGCGCGCCCCGCCCCGGGGGTGTCGCGACCGGCGCGACGCTGGTAGGTTCCGTCGCGAACCGACCGTGACCCGTTCGACGAGCACCGTACGCACCGACAGCCTCTCCCTCGTGGTGGGGGCCTTTCACGTCGAGGTGATCGACGGCCCCGACCGGGGCGCCCGCGCGGCGCCCGTCGAAGGCAAGCTCACCGTGGGCACCGCCGAGGGCGTGACCCTGCGGCTCTCCGATCGCGCCGTGAGCCGGTACCACCTGGAGTGCGAAGCCACCGCCGAGGGGCTCCTCCTGCACGACCTCGGGAGCACCAACGGCACGTGGGCCGGGCCCTTCGCCATCCGCGACGCGCGGCTCGGCGAGAGCGCCGAGGTGCGCGTCGGCGCCACGCGGCTGCGCGTCACCCTCGAGCCGAAGCGGGCGTCGCTGCCGCTCTCGTCGGAGGCGTCGTTCGGCGAGCTGCTCGGAGGCTCCGCCGCGATGCGCCGGGTCTACGGCACCCTCGCGGCGGCGGCGCCGACGACGTCCACGGTGCTCCTCACGGGCGAGTCGGGCACGGGCAAGGAGCTCGCGGCGCGGGCCGTTCACACGGCGAGCGCGCGCGCCGACGGGCCCTTCGAAGTGGTCGACTGCGGCGCGATGCCCACGACGCTGATGGAGTCCGAGCTCTTCGGCCACGAGCGTGGGGCGTTCACGGGCGCGGCGACGGAGCGCGAGGGGGCGTTCGAGCGGGCCGACGGCGGCACGCTCTTTCTCGACGAGCTCGGCGAGCTGCCGATGGAGCTGCAGCCCAAGGTGCTCCGCGCGCTCGGCGAGGGCGAGGTGCGGCGCATCGGCGGGCGCAAGGCGCGCAAGGTCGACGTGAGGGTCGTCGCCGCCACCAACCGCGACCTGCGCCGAGAGGTCAACGCCGGGAGGTTCCGCGCCGACCTCTTCTATCGCCTCGCGGTGATCCAGGTGCGGCTGCCGCCGCTGCGCGAGCGCCTCGAAGACCTCGACGCGCTCGTGCCCGCCCTCACCGCGCGCATCCGCGCCGAGCGCGCCGTGCGGGGCACCGTCGAGTGCACCGAGGAGTTCCTCGACAAGCTCCGCGAGCACGCGTGGCCGGGCAACGTGCGCGAGCTCAGGAACTACCTCGAGCAGTGCATGATCCTCGCGTCGCCGCCGCCCTTCGCCGAGGGCGCGCCCGCGGTCTCGGGCGACGACGAGGCGCTGCTCGGCGGCCTCGACGCGCTGCCGCTGCGCGACGCGAAGGCCGCGCTCGTCGAGCGCTTCGAGCGCCGCTACCTCGCCCGCGCGCTGCGCGAGACGGGCGGCAACGTCGCCGAGGTCGCGCGCCGCGCGGGCGTCGACCGCGCGACCGTCTTCCGCACGCTGCGGCGCATCGGCCTGCGCGACGACGAGCGCTGAAGCGCCGTGGGCGCCGCGCGCGTGTGATACTGTCGCCGCCGTGAACGAGGCACCCGCCGAGGCCGACGGCTCCCCGGCCGAGGAGGCCACCCTCGACGCCGGCACGCGCTTCGGGCGCTACGAGGTCGTGCGCCTGCTCGGCAGCGGCGGCTTCGGCCACGTCTACGAGGCCACGCACCGCGAGCTCGGCAAGCCCGTCGCGCTCAAGGTGCTTCGAAGGGAGTTCGCCCTGCACCCGACGGTGCGCGCGCGCTTCACGCGCGAGGGCCAGGCGGCCTCGCGGCTGCGCCACCCGAACGTCGTCGACGTGACCGACGTGGGCGTCTACGACGCGCAGCCCTACCTCGTGATGGAGCTCCTCGAGGGCGAGACCCTCCGCGCGCGCGCGGCCCGCGAGGGCGCGATGGCGCCCGACCGCGTGGTCGACCTCATGCTCCCGGTGCTCGACGCGATCGCCGAGGCCCACGAGCGCGGGATCGTGCACAGGGACCTCAAGCCCGAGAACATCTTCCTCGCGCGCTCGGGCTCGCGCCCCGCCGTGCCCAAGGTGCTCGACTTCGGGGTGGTCAAGCTCGACGCCGACCCGCGGGCCGCGATGCTCACGGGCTCGGGCATCCTGCTCGGCACGCCGTCGTACATGTCCCCCGAGCAGGCCCAGGACGTGCGCGACCTCGACGGCCAGAGCGACCAGTTCTCCCTCGCCGCGATCGTGTACGAGTGCCTCGAGGGGCGCCGCGCGTTCGAAGCCGACGGCGTGCTCAAGACCCTGCAGCGCGTCGCGAACGAGGAGCCCGCGCCCATGCGCGCGTCGCTGCCCGAGGGCCTGCGCGCCGCCGTCGCCCGCGCGATGCGAAAGCGGCCCGCCGAGCGCTTCCCCTCGGTGCGCGCCTTCGCCGCGGCGCTCGCGCCGTACGCGTCCGAGGCCGTGCGCGCGCAGTGGTCGGCGCAGCGCCCCGAGGCCGACGACCCCGCCCTCGTCGCGCAGATCGCCAGCGGGCCCCGCACGCTCCAGGGCCGCGTGCGCACGGCGCAGCGCCCGCTGCACGCGCGAAC
>JBDHVF010000916.1:0-3581 GCA_039809605.1 Polyangiales bacterium
CACCACCAGCGTCACGAGCTGCGGCGCGTGCGGCGTGGCGTGCCGCTTCGAGCACGGCAACGCGACGTGCGCGGCGGGGCGCTGCGCGCTCGCGACCTGCGCCGCGGGCTTCGACAACTGCGACGGCGACGCCGCCAACGGCTGCGAGACGCCCACCTCGGGCGACAGCGCCAACTGCGGGCGCTGCGGCAACCGCTGCCCCGCGGGCACGGCGTGCTCGATGGGCGCATGCAACAGCGTGTGCTCGGGCGGCACCACGTTCTGCACCGACCGCTGCGTGGCGCTCGACGGAGACCCCGCGAACTGCGGCGCCTGCGGCCGCGCGTGCCCCGGCGGCGCCAACGGCTCCCCCGCGTGCCGCGGCGGCGGGTGCGCGATCACCTGCGACCGCGGGTTCGGCGACTGCGACGGCAGCGCGTCGACCGGCTGCGAGACCAACCTCCGCACGACCACGGCCCACTGCGGGGCGTGCGGCAGCGAGTGCCGCGCGGCGAACGCGACGCCGACGTGCTCCGACGGCGCGTGCCGGGTGGCCGCGTGCAACCCCGGCTACGCGAACTGCAACGGCGGCGACGCCGACGGGTGCGAGGTCAACGCCTCGGCCGACGTGTCGAACTGCGGCGCGTGCGGCCGCGCGTGCTCGCTGCCCAACGCGGGCTCGACGTGCGCGGGCGGCGCGTGCGCCGTGAGCGGCTGCGCGGCGGGCTACGCCAACTGCAACGGCGTCGACGCCGACGGCTGCGAGGTCAACACCGCGTCGAGCAACTTCAACTGCGGGCGCTGCGGCGTGAGCTGCCCGCCGGGCACCGCGTGCTCGGGCGGCGCGTGCGCGAGCGTGTGCGCGCCGGGCACCACGTACTGCGCGGGCTCGTGCGTGAGCCTCTCGACCGACGCGCGCAACTGCGGCGCCTGCGGAAACGTCTGCGCCGCGGGCCAGCTCTGCTCGGGCGGCGCGTGCCGCACGCCGGGCCCGCCCAACGACACGTGCGCGGGCGCGCAGACGATCTCGCTGGCGTCGGCGAACCAGACGCTGTCGGTGAACACCGCGGGCGCGGGCACCGACCTCACGCCGCCCTGCGGCTACGGCGGCGCCGACGTGTGGTACCGCTTCACGCTCTCGCAGCGTGAGCTGGTGTACGCCGACACGGCGGGCTCGGGCTTCGACACGATCCTCTACTTCGCGTCGAGCTGCTCGACGGGGCTCACGGGCTCGACCGCGGCGGGCACCTACCAGTGCAACGACGACATGGGCAGCGCGGGGTGCTTCAGCGGCGGGCTCCAGTCGCAGGTGGTGGCGCTGCTCAACCCCGGCACCTGGTACCTCGTGCTCGCGGGCTACGGGAGCTCCACGGGCACGGCGACGATCCACGTTCAACACGTGCCCGTGGGCGGCGGCTCGGTGGGGCTCCTCAACCCCGGCTCGGGCACGTACTCGGGCGCGACGAGCGGGGGCAACCAGCTCACGACGCCCTGCGGCAGCGGCTCGGGCCCCGAGAACGCGTGGTGGTGGAAGAGCTGCCCCGACAGCGCCGGCGGCGCCTTCTCGGCCACGACCTGCTCGCGCGCGAGCTGGGACACGGTGCTCTACCTCCAGAGCGCCGACGGCGCGGGCGACGTGTGCAACGACGACAGCTGCTTCCCGCAGTCGACGGTCTCGTCGACGGTGGGGCGCGGCGCGGGGCTGCACGTGCTCCACGTCGACGGCTACGGGGGCTCGTCGGGCAGCTACTCGGTCGCGGTCACACGGCCCAACTGATCACCGCGACGACGGGAGGGCGACGCGCGAGACGGGCCCTCCCTCTTCGAGCAGCACGTAGAGCCAGCCGTCGGGGCTGAGGGCGATGCGCGAGCCGCGCGCGGCCATGGTCTCGGCGCGCACGCCCGACGCGTCGGGCATGAACGACACGATGCGCCCGCCGCGCAGCGAGGCGTAGAAGCGCCCCGTGAACGCGTCGCGGCGCACCGACTGGACGTCGGCGCCGAGCGAGCCGAGCGCGCGGGGCGCCCCGCCGGGCGCGCGGTCGACGAGGTAGAGCGCGCCGCCCTGCACGGCCACGAGCATGGTGTCGAGGTCGAACGAGCACGAGGCCGTGACGCGCGCGGGCAGCGTCGCCACCGACGTGATCGCGCGCGTGTCGGTGTCGTAGCGGAACCAGTCTCCGTTCGCGCGCACGTTGCCGACGTAGAACTCTCCGAGCGCCGACACGCCGAGGCCGTAGGGCCCCGTGTCGAGGTACGAGATGCCGAAGGGCCCGGCGCCCGAGGTGACCGTCGCGGGCACCACCACGGGCATCGACCCGTCGGGCTGCACGTGCCCGACGCCCTGCGGCGGCGAGCTCGCGCACCCGCACGCGGCGCAGCAGATGTACGTGAAGGCCACGTTGGCGGCGGCCTCGCCGGGCCCGACGTTGATGCGCCGCTGCACGGCGACCTCGCCCATGTTGAGGTTGGCGACGCTGGTCCAGGTGGTGACGCGGCCCGAGGGGTCGAGGCGGCGCACGTAGTCGGGGCCCGAGAGCATCGTGGCCGTGTACATGTTGCACGCGTCGTCGATGTCGAAGCCGAACGCGCCCGAGAGGAACGCGCTCGGCACCGACGCGGGCAGCGCCGTCGCGCACGACGCCGCGGGGCGATCGCAGGGGCAGTCGGCGCCCCAGCAGCGCGAGGTGCCCGGCTCGCAGCTCACGGCGCGGCACGAGAGCGCCGCCACGCAGCGCATCATCCTCGGGTCGCACACCGAGCCCGGCCCGCACGACTGCGCGCCGCAGGTCTGAAAGTCTCCCGTGAGCGCGCAGCGCGTTCCCGCCGCGCGGCACATGCCGTCGGTGAAGTCGCACGCGCTCCCCGCGGCGCACGCGACCGACCCCGTTCGGCGGCAGTCGACCGTGCACGCGCCCGCCTCGCAGCGCCCGCCGGGCCCGCACGGCGCGCCGCACGCGCCGCACGCCGCGTTGTTCGAGCGCGTGTCGGTCTCGCAGCCGTTCGACGCGCTGCCGTCGCAGTCGCCGAAGCCCGCGCCGCCGCTCGCCACCGCGGGCGCCCCCATGCGGCACGCCGCCGTCGCGTTGGGCACCGACGCGACCGCGCCGCAGCGCCCGCAGTTCATCGCGTCGGAGCTGGTGTCGACCTCGCAGCCGTCGCTCGCCGTCCCGTTGCAGTCGGCGTAGGGCGCGGCGCAGCTCATCACGTGGCACGCGCCGTCGACGCACGCGGGCATGGCGTGGGCGGGCGCGCACGCGGTGTCGCACGCGCCGCAGTGCGCGGCGTTGGCGCGCGTGTCGACGCACGCGTCGCCGCAGCAGGTCTGGCCCGCGGGGCACGCGCTCGTGGGCGAGCAGCCGGGCACGCAGCGGCTGCCCGCGCAGCGCGTCCCCGCGTCGCAGTGCGCGTCGGAGAGGCACTCGACGCAGGCGTGCGTCGTGGGGTCGCAGCGGGCGCCCGCGCCGGCGTCTCCCGCGCACGCGGCGTCGTCGCGGCAGCCCGCGGCGCAGGCGTTCATCGCGGCCACGCAGTACTGGCCCGCGGGGCAGAGGTCGCTCGCGGCGGTGCAGCGCACGCAGCGCCCCGTGGCGGTGTCGCAC
>JBDHVF010000917.1:0-3580 GCA_039809605.1 Polyangiales bacterium
CTCCGTCGTCGTCGGGCGGGTTCGGCGCGATGCCCGCGCTCACGCCCGCGCGCGACGAGGCCCCGCGCGACGCCACCAAGCCCGCGGTCGCACCGGCCCTCGCGCCGCCGCCGAAGCCCGTCGACCGCAACCGCGCGACCTACCTGCTCACGGGCGCGATCGTGTTCGTGATGGTGGCCGTGGCGGTGACTGCGCTGGTGCTCCTGACGGGGCGTTCGAACGACCCCGCGGCGCACCGCGGCGGCGAGCCCGTGGTGGGCATCGACCCCGTCGAGATGGCGCCGCAGGGCGGCGGCGCGCAGGGCCCGCCGCAGACCTCGCAGTCGTCGCAGATGACCCGTGGCGTGCGCGTCCCGCCGGGCTACGAGCAGCGCGCCGTGCGCGCCGTGGAGTCGGTCGACGCCCAGGTGCAGGCGTGCCTCCGCACGGTGCGCAGCGACGCGAGCGCGGTCTCGTCGGCCACGGACTTCGACAACGCCAGCGGCGGCGTCGTCGGCGTGGCGCTCTCGTTCGGCGACGCGGGGGCGTTCACCGAGCTCCAGACCTGCGTGCAGGGCGCGCTCAGCCGGGCGCGCTTCACGCCCGACCCCGGCGTCACGGGCATCACGCGCGTCACGCGCGGCTGGCGAATCCGTCGCGGCGCCTCGGGCAGCGGCGGCGGCGGCGGTGGCGGCGGCGCGGGCGGGACGCTCTTTCCGTTCGGCAACCGCTCACGTTGACCGTCGATCGGCGTGAATCGTAGCGGGTTGCGTTTGGCGCGGGATTTCCGATCATCGCGCGCATGACGAAGACCCCCGACGCGACGCCCGCGACCCCGACGGCCGACGATCCCCTGGCGCTCACCGAGCTCTTCTCGGGCGGGGCAGAGCCCTGGCTCCCCTTGCTCAAGCCCGTGATCGAGAGGCTGCCCGACGCGGCGAGCTTCATCGGCCCCAAGCGGGCCAAGGGCGTGGTGCCGGTGCGCGAGCTGACCTTTCAGGCGCTCAAGCCCAACCCCCCGGCGAAGTGGAAGGTCGTCGTCTTCGGCCAGAACCCCCAACCCCCGCGTCGAGTCTGCGACGGGCATCGCGATGTTCGACAACACCTTCAGCCACTGGAAGGACAGCCAGTTCGGCAAGGTCACGAGCATCCGGTGCATCATCAAGGCGGCGGCGATGACCCGCTACGGCATCCCGAAGGCGACGCCCATCGCGGACATCCGCGCGCGGCTCGCGAAGGAGAACGCCGTGCAGCCGCCCGAGTGGTTCCAGGCGATGCTCACGCAGGGCGTGCTCCTGATGAACGCGGCGCTCACGGCGAGCGCCGACGCGGCGCGCTCGGACGCCGACGCGATCGCGCGCCACACCGCGTTCTGGCGCCCGGTGGTCGAGCGCATCGTCGAGGAGATCCTCGCGGCCAAGCAGGGCGCCGCGCCCGAGGACCGCGGCGTGGTCTTCGCGTGGTGGGGCGCGCACGCGAGGTCGCTCCGCGCGACCGTCGAGCGGATGCAGAAGAAGTACCCCGGCGTGACGGTCGAGCACATCGACCACCCGAACCCCGCCGCGCAGGGCGACATCTTCTGCGACAACGACCACTTCGGCACGGTGAACAAGGCCCTGAAATCGCTCGGCATGGGCCCGATCGACTGGCTCCCGAGCGTCGGGTGGGACAAGGGCGCGAAGGCTCAGGTCGAGACCGCCGACCGCATGGGCGACTTCATCGTGAAGACGATGGAGCTCCACAAGTTCTACCTCGACCGGCTCCAGGGCGTCGGCGACGAGAAGATGGACGACCTGCCGTCCATCGCGGGCGTGATGGCGACGGCGCTCATGGCCTTCCCCGAGGCCGTGACGCCCGTGGGGCAGCTCATGGCCGACCTGAAGAACGTGTTCCTCTCGTCGCACAACTACGCGAGGGCGCAGGTGACGAAGGGCGCGTCGGGCCGGCTCACCGAGCACGAGGTGGCGGCGATTCACCTCTACACCCAGGGCTCGCGCTTCTACCGCGAGCTCAACGCCGCGCTGCGCCACCCCGACCGCGCGAGGGCCCTGCCCTACTTCGCGTACCTGCGGCTCTTCTTCGAAGGCATCTCGAAGCTCGAGCGCCGCGACGACAGCCTCTACCGCGGCGTGCGCGCCGACATCCGCGCGCAGTACCCCAAGGGGACGACCGTGACGTGGTGGGGCGTGTCGTCGTGCACGCCGAAGCTCTCGGTGGCGCAGGGCTTTCTCGGCGCGAGCGGCAAGCGCGTGCTCTTCGAGGTCAAGCCCGTGTCGGCCGTGAGCATCAAGACCTTCTCGGCCTTCACCGGCGAGGAGGAGTACATCCTCGCGCCGGGCACGCAGCTCAAGGTGGTCGACGTGAGGTCGCAGCCCAACGGGCTCAGCACCGTGAAGCTCGCCGAGGTGCCCGACGCCCGCATGGTGGCGTAGCGCTCACACCGCGCCGCTCGCGCCCCGCCGCCGCGCCACGAGCACGCGCGACGGGGCCGAGACGTCGCGCGGAGGCGCCACGGCGCCGAGGCGATCGGCCTGCCCCTCGAGCCCCACGTCGTCGACCACCGAGAAGCCCGCGCGCTCGACCTCGTCGCGCATCGCCTCGCGCGTGCGCAGCCCCACCAGCGGCTCGCTCACGACCCGCAGGAGCGCCCTCGCCACGGGCGCGTGCATGCGGCTCGGGCCGGGCTCGTGGTAGTGCAGCGCGAGGGTGCTGCGCGGCGCCGAGCACGCGGCGACGTCGGCGAGCGTCGCGCGCAGCGCGGCGTCGGTGAGGTACATCACCACGCCCTCCCAGACCCACGCGGTGAGCGCGTCGGGGCGGTGGCCCGCGGCCGTGAGCGCGTCGCCGAGGCGCCCGCGCTCGAAGTCGACCGGCACCCAATGCACCGCCCGCGCGACGGGGCGCAGGCCCGCGACCATGCGCCGCTTGGTGGCCTGCGTCGCGGGGTGGTCGACCTCGAAGACGTCGACGTCGGCGAGCGCGCCGATGCGCCACGCGCGCGTGTCGAGCCCGGCGCCCAGCACCACGAGCTGCCGCGCGCCCTCGGCGACCGCGGAGGCGATCGCGGCGTCGATCGTCGCCACGCGCAGCGGCACGATGTCGACCTGCGCGGTCAGCCTCGCGAGCGCCGCGGCCGGCAGGCGCGAGACGCGCCCCGAGGTGAGCGCGAGGAGCACCCGCCACGCGCGGGGCAGCACGTCGCGCGCGACCGGGTCGTGAAAGTCGGGCACGGTGGTCACGCCCTCGTTCGCGAGCGCGCGCATGAACGCGACGAGCGCGGCGGTCTGGCTGGGGCGGGCGGCGTGCATGACCCTGCTCGTTCTCCTGGGGTCGCGGGGGGTTGATGCCAAGGCCCGCGAGGCTCCCGAAAGGGTCGGCGTGTGGTACGGGTTCATGGGTCTCATGGCGGGCACGCGCACCGATCGCTCTCGATGGACGCCCGCCGCGTGGGCCGCGTCGGGCCTCGTGCACCTCGCGGTCGTCGTCGCGCTGCGCCTCGTGCCCCATCCCCCGTCGCGCGCGGAGCGCGTGCACGAGACCGCGAGCGTCGACCTCGAGTTCGAGCCGCCGCCCGCGGTTCCCGAGGCCGTCGCTCCGCCCG
>JBDHVF010000918.1:0-3580 GCA_039809605.1 Polyangiales bacterium
CGACGCGCCCGCGTGCTGCGCCCCCGTGGCCGCGGGAGATGCCGTGGCGGTGGCGCTCGCGACGCGCGACGGCGTGGTGCTCGCGGGCTACGACGCGTCGACGGGGGCGCCGCGCTTCCGCACGCCGGTGGGCGCGGCGCCCGGCGTGTACGGCGCGCGGCCCGCGGTGACGGCCTTCGACGACGTGGTGGTGGTGAACCTGCCGACGGGCCGCGTGGTGGCCGTCGACGCGGGCACGGGCGAGACGCGCTGGGTGCAGTCGTTCCGCGCGCCGGTGGCCGACGACGTGCCGCGGCGGCTCGACGTGCAGCTCCGCGCGGGGGCGCTGTTCGTTCCGCAGAGCGCGCTCGCGGTGCTGCGCCCTCGCGACGGCGCGGTGCTCGCGCAGGTCGACGCGTGCGACCTCGTGCCCGACCTCGTGCGCGTCGACGAGCAGTGCGCGCTCTACGTCGCCGAAGAGAGCGGACACGTCGGCTGCTACGAGCTCGGCGCGCGGCTGCGGGTGATCCGGCCGGTGTGACAGCGACGTGGCCGCGTGCGGGTGATGCGGGCGTCGGGGGCGCGCATCCGCGCGGGTGATGCGGGCGTTGGGGATCGCGCATCCGCGCATGGAATGCGGACGTGATGGTTGCGCATCCGCGCGGGGAATGCGGACGTGATGGTCGCGCATCCGCGCGTGGAATGCGGACGTGATGGTTGCGCATCCGCGCATGGAATGCGGACGTGATGGTTGCGCATCCGCGCGGGGAATGCGGACGTGATGGTTGCTCAAACCCGGCGTCGAGCCGCCGGGCTGTGCAAGGATGCGGCCCCTTCGGGGCGCCAGATAGGGGGTGCGCTCATCGGCTCGATGAGACCGCGAGCGCGGTGTGATCCCGCGCGCACGCCGACGGCGCGGGACGATGATCATCACGCACACGCACGGCGCATCGATCGGATGCGACGTACGGCGTCCATGCCGTGCACGATCGGGCGTCCCCCTATCTGGCGCCCCGAAGGGGCCGCATCCTTGCACAGCCCGGCGGCTCGACGCCGGGTTTGAGCAACCATCACGTCCGCATTCCCCGCGCGGATGCGCGACGATCACGTCCGCATTCCCCGCGCGGATGCGCGATCCCTCACGTCCGCATCACCCGCGCGGATGCGCGATTCCAACGCCCGCATCACCCCCGCGAACGCGCGCCCCCCCACGCCCGCATCACCCGGCGCGATCGCGCGTCCACGCCGAGAGCGTGCGATCAACGGGCCGCCTGCTTCGCGCGCCTCATCCGAAGCGCGCGACCGCGCGTAGGTCGTGCGATCGCTCCGAGAGGCGCCGCCACCCCCGACGCGGCGGCGCCCGGTCGAGCGATCGGAAAGGTCGCGTATGCAACACCAGCGCACCCTCGCGGCGCTCGCGAGCGCCGTGTTCCTCCTCGCGGGCTGCGGCTCCGCCGACGACATGATGCCCGCCAACGACGCCGACGCGTCAGTGCCCGAAGACGGCGGCACGCCCGTGCAGGCGGCCTGCGCGTGGTCCGACTTCTCGGCCGACGTGCGCCGCGGCCCGAGCGCGGGCGCTCACGTCGCGGGCGCGCTCACGCTCGCGCAGGTCGACGCGACGACGCTTCGCGGAACGCTCACCCCTCCCGGCGGATCACCCATGGCCGTGCGCGGCGAGCTCGCGGGCCGCGCGATCACGCTGCACTTCCCGATGCCGCAGGGAACCATCACGGGCACGGGCACGCTCTCGGCGGACTTCGCCCGCTGCCCGGTGCCGCTGCGCGGCGACCTCACGGGCCCGCTCACCGGCGACGCGGGCGACTGGATCGCGGGCGTCGTCGACGCGTCTCCGCGGTGCTTCACCTACGAGGGCGCCGACGGCCCGGCGGTGTCGTGCTCCACGGGCACGGGCATGCGTTGCGTGTGCATCTACCCCCGCAACGGCGGCGCCGCGATGTGCGGCTGCTACCGGTCGAACCTCTGAGCGCCACGCCCGACGAGGGCGCTCTGCGACGGCTCGGCGACGAGAGAGGTGCCTTCCCGACGCGTCTGGTACGTCGCGTAGGACGAGCGATCGCTCGCGGCGGAGGCGACCGAGCTTTGCGCTACCCGCAGCTCGCGCGAGGCCAGCGCCACGTCGACGCGCCGCACGCGCCGCTCGACGGCCCCGACGCGCTCCCGGTGTGGCAGCTCCCGTAGTCGCTGCACCAGCCGCACGTGGCGCGCGCGGTACACGACAGGCAGTCGGTGCTGCTCGCGCACGGGTCCGGCGGAGCGCCGCAGCTCGCCGAGCGCCACGTCCAGTCGGGGCCCACGCACGACCCGTCGTAGGCGCCCGCGGTGCCGCCCGACTGGCAGTACCCCGTCGGCCCGCACCACCCGCACGCAGGCTGCGACGCGCACGCGCGACAGTCATGGAACACCGCGCACGGGTCCGACGACGTCGGTGGCGGCGGTGGCGGCGGCGGCGGTGGCGGCGGTGGCGGCGGTGGCGGCGGTGGCGGCGGCGGTGGCGGTGGCGCGCTGCACGCGGCGGAGCGCCAGATCCAGTCGGAGCCTCCGCACGCGCCGTCGTTCGGCCCTTCTGCGGTTCCGGCGTGGCAGCTCGCGCCCTGATGGCACCAGCCGCAGTTCAGTTGCACCGCGCACGCGTGGCAGTCGCTCGCCGACGCGCAGGGGTCTTCGGGCGGCTGCGGAGGCTTCGACGGAGCGCCTCCCGACACGCCCCACACCTCGCCTCCGTACGCCGCGGGCTGCGCCCACAGGATCGGCACGTCGTTGCAGACGCCCTCGCACCCCGGCGCGCCCGCGAAGCCCGGGATGACGCTGCCACGCACCCACGACCCCGTGGGGCAGCCGGGGTCGACAGGGCCCGCGCAGTAGTTGCCCGACGCGCTCACGTGCAGGTGCAGGTGCGGAGCGACGCCTCCCGTGTTGCCGCTGAGCCCGAGCACGGTGGTGGTGTCGACGCGGTCTCCGACGCTCACGTCGATGCGCGACAGATGCAGGAACGCGACGTAGTGGGCGCGCTCGAGGCCCGGCACCGAGTCACCGTCGTGGCGCACGCGCACCCAGAGGCCCGCGTTGCCGTACTCGGCGCTGCGGTCGTTGGTGGTGTGCACGGCGTCGACCACGCCGGGCGCCACCGCGTAGAGCGCCGTGCCCACGCCGACGCCGTAGTCGTAGCCGTTGTGGGTGCCGCACCCGCCGCGCGAGCCGCAGTACGTCGCGTAGTCGCCGTAGAAGCCCTGCGTCACGTACGCGCGCGCGCTCGTCGCGCGGTCGACGGGCCAGTGCATCCATCCGCCGGCGACGACGGGGCTCGCGCGACGGTCGCCCGACGCGGTGGCGCGCTCGTCGACCGGCGAGCACGCCGCCGCGACGCCGACCAGCAGCGCGACCCACCGGATGCCTCGATGCGTGACCACGCCCATGCGGACCTCCCGACGGGCGCGTCGCACGCGACGTGCCGTGCGAGAACACCTTGTTTCGTGGCACCGGCGCGCGTCACCGCGCGTGGGGGGAGTGTGCCCACGGGGAGGAATTCCTCCCGCGCGGGTGATGCGGGCGTTGGGGATCGCGCGTCCGCGCGGGTGAT
>JBDHVF010000919.1:0-3576 GCA_039809605.1 Polyangiales bacterium
CGGTCGCAGCGGCGCGGCTCGGGCACGGCGCTCCCGCCGCCGTCGACGCCCGCGTCGCCGAGCAGCGCGGCGCAGGCCTCGTCGTCGCGGCACCCCGTGAGGCACGTGCCGCTCGCGGTGTCGCAGTAGCGCCCCGCGGGGCACGCGTCGCGCGCGGCCGTGCACGCCACGCAGCGCCCCGTGGCGGCGTCGCACACGGGGCCGCCGGGGTTGCCCGCGCAGTCCGAGTCCGCCGCGCAGCGCGAGGGCGCGCCGTCGTCTTCGGCGACGTCGGCCGCGTCGGGCGTGTCGGCCGCGTCGAGCGCCACGTCGTCGTCGGCGACGTCGAGCGCCACGTCGCCGTCGCTGGCGTCGGCGGCGGCGAAGGCGTCGTCGCCCACGTCGGGCGCGAGGTCGGCCGCGACGTCGGCGTAGCCGCCGACCACCGAGCGCCCGTCGCAGCCGGCGAGGACCGCCAGCGCGACGCACGCGAGAAGAGGGCCCACACGGCGAGCACGAAGGGTCTCCACGGCAGCGGCTCCTTGCGACGGGGTGGCGCCACGATACACGGCCCCGCGCCGCGCACGAGGGGTTTCACGCGTGGTCGAGGGCGAAGAGCTCGACCTCCCCCTTGCCCTTGAGGGTGACGATGCCGAGGCTGCGCGTGGCCGGGGGGGCCTCGCCGCGGAGGGAGGCCGCCTCGCGGGCGGCGTCGCGCACGGCGGCGGTCATCACGACCTCGCCCGCGCCGGCCTTGCCGCACGCGCGGCTCGCGACGTTGACCGTGTCGCCGAGCACGGCGAACTCCACCTGGCGCTCGTTGCCCAGGTTGCCCGCCACGAGCGAGCCCGTGTTGACCCCGACGCCCATCTCGATGCGCTCGCCGAAGAGGTCGCGCGCGTTGGCCGCGGCGAGCTCGCGCTGCATGTCGCGGGCGCACGCCAGGGCGCGCAGCGCGTGGTCGGGCTGGTCGAGCGGCACGTTGAACACCACGAGGATCGCGTCGCCGACGAACTTGTTGATGTACCCGTCGTGCCTCGCCACCGTCTCGATCATCAGGGACATGTACGCGTTGAGCACGGCGATCACCTGCTCGGGCGCGAGCGAGGCGGCCATGGCGGTGAAGCCCCGGATGTCGGAGAACATCACGGTGGCGACGCGCCGCTCGCCGGCGAGCATGGCGCCCGCGCCCGCGTGGCGCAGGCGGTCGAGCACCACGGGCGACACGTAGCGCCCGAACGCGCGCTCGAGGAACTGCCGCTCGCGCGCCGAGGAGAGCATCTCGTTGAAGCCGCGCGCCATGGCGGCGAACTCGTCGCGCCCGGTGACGGGCACCGGGTGGTCGTAGTCTCCGCGGGCCACGCGGTCGAAGCCCGCGCGAAGGAGCGCCACGCCCTGCGTCGCGCGCCGGCCGAAGCGCCACGCCATGAGCATCACGAAGGGGAGCTGGAAGCCGATCGCGCCCGCCAGGCCCCCGAGCACCACGCTGGCCGAGCGCGAGAGCCAGCCGAAGAGGTCGACGTAGGCTTGGAGGTGGCCCGCGCGGATGGCCCACCCGAGCAGCGCCCGCGCCTGCAACCCCACGAGCGTGAGCCACAGGAAGGTCGCCAGCGCCGTGACGAGCAGCAGCACCATGAGCCGCGTCGAGAGGCGGCGCAGGCGGGCCGTCGTGAGGTAGAGCGCGTCGGCCGCGCCGAGCGCGAGGAGCCCCAGGCCCGTGAGCACCGCGATCGAGAGGGCCACGCTCCCGAGCTCGAGCAGGCGCCCCACGAGGGGCAGCGGGAGGTCCGAGAGCAGCCCGTAGGCCGCGGGCACGAGGGCGACCATGGCCGCGCCCGACGCGAGGCGCAGCAGGGCCCCGAGCACGGCGCGGCGGGCGGCGCGCTCGGTCGACCCAGCGCACGAGTTCGAACGCGCAGATGGCGGCCGACACCAGGCCCGTCACCGTCGCGGCCCAGGCCACCGTGCCCGCGCCGCGGGTGAAGCCACCGAGCGACATCGCCAGGAGGTGCCCCGCGACGAGCGCGAGGCCCACGCTCGTGACGATGAAGTGTCGTCGGGTCGCGGCGTCCATCGCGTGGAGGATAGTGCGCGGCGCTCGCGGCGGAGAAGCGCCCGCGCAATCGGAGCGCTCGCGCCGCGCCCCGATGGCTGTATGATCGGCGCCGAACCCCTATGTCTTCAAGGCTCGCTGCGCGGCTCGACGCCGTCCTCCCGTCTGCCACCCTGGCCATCAACGCGCGCGCGCAGGAGCTCCGCGCGCGCGGCGTCGACGTGATCTCGTTCGGCGCGGGCGAGCCCGACTTCGACACGCCCGAGAACGTGCGCGAGGCCGGGCGGCGCGCCATCGCCGAGGGCCGCACGCGCTACACGCCCGTGAGCGGCATCCCCGAGCTCCGAAGGCTCGTGGCCGAGACGTCGAACGCGCTCCGCGGCACGTCGGCGAAGGCCGAGAACGTGACCGTGACCGTGGGCGCCAAGGGCGCGCTCTTCAACCTCGCGCTCGCGCTCTTCGAAGAGGGCGACGAGGTGGTGATCCCCACGCCCTGCTGGGTGAGCTACCCCGAGCAGGCGCGCATCGCGGGCGCCACGCCCGTGTACGTGCCGAGCACCCTCGAGTCGGGGTGGAAGATCTCCCCCGACGCCCTCCGCGCCGCGCTCACCCCGCGCACCAAGGCCGTGATCCTGTGCTCGCCGTCGAACCCCACGGGCGCGGCCTACACCCCCGCCGAGCTCGAGGCGCTCGCCGAGGTGCTGCGCGCGCACGACTGCTGGATCGTCTCCGACGAGATCTACGGCGCCCTCGTGTACGACGGCTTCGAGCAGCGCTCGATCGTCACCGTGGCGCCCGACCTCGCGCCGCGCGTCGTCATCATCGACGGCGTGAGCAAGACCTACGCGATGACGGGCTGGCGCGTGGGCTGGTCGATCGCGCCGGCCCCGCTCGCGAAGGCCATGGACACCATCCAGAGCCAGGGCGCCACCAGCACGGCGACCTTCTCGCAGTGGGGCGCGCTCGAGGCCCTGCGCTCGCCCCCGCACGAGCTCGAGCGCATGCGCGCCCTCTTCGAAGAGCGGCGCAACCGCCTCGTCGAGGGCCTGCGCGCGCTGCCCGGCGTGCGCTGCGGCATGCCCGAGGGGGCCTTCTACGCCTTCTGCGACGTGAGCGCCTGGCTCGGCCGGCGCACCCCCATGGACGTCGTGCTCGAGACCGACGTCGACGTCGCCGCGTGGCTGCTCGACGCGGCGCACGTGGCCGTGGTGCCCGGCTCGGCGTTCATGGCGCCGGGGCACCTGCGGCTCTCGTACGCGGTGAGCGTCACGAGCATCGACAAGGCCCTCGCGCGCATCGCGGGCGTGGTGGCCTCGCTGGTCTGACGGCTACGCGGTGCGGCGCACGCGCGGGGGCTGCGGCGCCTCGGACGCCGACGCCCGAGGCCTCTTCGGCGCCCTCGCGCGCGCCGCGGCCGCGGGCTGCTCCGCGGGAGTCACCGGCGGAGTCGGCGGCGCGGGCCGCGGAGGCCACTCGAAGGTCGTGCCCGTCGCCGCAGGCGGAGGCGGCGCGGTGACGGCCTGCGCGGGCGTCGCGGCCGCGCG
>JBDHVF010000920.1:0-3575 GCA_039809605.1 Polyangiales bacterium
GTGACCGTGCGCGTCGCGGCCCCGTCGCCCTCGAGCAGCCGCGCGAGCTCCTCGCGCGCGACGCCCTCGCCCGTGTCGCGGATCGCGATGCGCAGCGCGCCGTCGTCGGCCGACGCGCCGAGCGTGACGCGGCCGCCGGGCGGCGTGTGGCGGATGGCGTTGGAGACCAGGTTCGCGAGCACGATGCTCATCTTCTCGACGTCGACGCTCACGGGCGCGATCGCGGGGCCCTCGCCGACCTCGAGCGCGACGCCCTTGTCGCGCGCGATGGCGCGGTGCGCGTCGGCCACCGCCAGCAGGAGCCGCCGCGGGTCGGCGGGCGCGCGCCGCAGCTCCCCCGCCTCGGTCTCGATGCGCACCATGTCGAGCAGCTCGTCGACCAGGGCGCGCAGCCGCTCGGTGTCGTCGCGCGCCGTCGTGACGATCTCGCGCTGCGCGTCGGTGAGCGGGCCCGCGGCGGGCTCGAGCAGCAGGTGCGTCGCCATGCGCAGCGAGGTGAGCGGCGTCTTGAACTCGTGGCTCACCGTCGCCACCATGTCGCTCTTGAGCTCGTCGATGCGGCGCAGCCGGGTCACGTCCTGCGCCACCACGATGACCCGTCGCGCCGCCTCGCCCTCGGCCCGCAGCGGCGCGGCCCGCACGAGGAAGTACCGCTCGCCCGCGCGGTCGCGCCAGCGCATCGCCTCGGAGAAGCTCCGCGGGGACACCGGGCGCCCCGACGCGAGCACCTCGTCGCGCGCGCGGGCGAAGGCCTCGGGCACGGCAACGTCGGCGCCGCGCAGCTCCGCGGCCGAGCCCGCGCGCAGGCCGAAGGTGCGCTCGGCGGCCTCGTTGGTGAGCGGCACCTCGCCGCCCTCGCCCAGCACGACGACGGGGTCGACGAGGCACTGCACGGCGGCGTTGGCGAGGTCCTTCGCGGCGAGCAGCTCGCCGAGCGAGCTCTGCCGGTACGCGCGGAGCTGCTCGACCATCCTTCGGAACGCCTCGGCGAGCGGCGCGAGCTCGCGCACGCCCGGGTCTTCGACCGCGACGTCGAGGTCGCCGCGCCCGACCGCGCGCGCCGCGTCGGCGAGCGTCCCGATCGGGCGCACGAGGGTGCCCGGCAGCCTCCACGCGAGCCACAGGGCCAGCGCCAGGGCCGCCGCCACGACCCCCACCGTGGCCGCGGTGCTGCGGCGCGCGAGGGTGCGCGCGTTGCGGTCGGCCGACTCCATGGCCGCCTGGTTCATGCGCGACACGCGCTGCACCAGAATCTTCACGCGCGCGAAGCGGGGCATCAGCTCGCGGAAGTACGTCTCGACCCGCGCGGGGCCGGGCGGCCCGTCGAGGGCGCGGTCGACCGCCGCGAGGTAGTCGCGGTAGCTCGCGTCGAGCTCGCGCGCCGCCGCCCCCTCGCCCGGCAGCGTGACGTTGCGCGCCTCGACCTCGAGCGCGCGGGCGAAGCGCTCGCGGTGGGTCGCGAGCATGGGGCGGGCGATGTCGTCGTGGCCCGTCGAGGCGAACTGCGCGGCCGAGTCCTGGCGCTCGAGCGCCTCGTTCATCACCTCGCACGCGGCCACCGAGCGGTAGTTCTCTCGGAGGATCGTGTCGACCGCGCCGCCGAGGCGCGCCAGCGAGGTGATGGCGGCGCCCGCCACGACCACGAGCGCGAGCGTGACGGCCGCGAGGCCCAGCGTGATGCGCGTTCGGAGCGAGTCGAGCATGGGCGTCGCCTACCGGAGCCCGTAGCGCTCGCGCTTGCGGTAGAGCGTCGAGGGGTCGACGCCCAGCGCCTTCGCGGCCGCGTCGAGCGTGGGCGTGCGCGCCAGCACCGCCGCGATGTGCCTGCGCTCCGCGGCCTCGAGCGAGTCTCCGTCGGGCACCCCCACGGCCAGCGGCGCGGCGGAGGCGCGCACCTCCTCGGGCAGCAGGTCGGGCGTGACCACGTCGTCCTCGGCCAGGATCACCGCGCGCTCGAGCACGTTCACCAGCTCGCGCTGGTTGCCCGGCCAGCGGTACCCGCGCAGCGCCGAGAGCGTGGCGGGCGCGAGCGAGAGCGGCGCCCGGCGGTGCTGCGCGGCGAGGTCGGCGACCGTCGACGCCGCGAGGTCGTCGAGGTCCTCGGGGCGCTCGCGCAGGGGCGGCAGCGTGGCCGACACCACGTTCAACCGGTAGTAGAGGTCCTCGCGGAACGCTCCGGTCGCCGCGGCGGCCTTGAGGTCGCGGTGCGTCGCGGCGATCACGCGCGCGTCCGAGCGCCTCGGCTCGGTGTCGCCCACGCGCACGTACTCGTGCTCCTCGAGCAGCCGCAGGAGCTTGCCCTGCGCCTCCTTCGGCAGGTCGCCCACCTCGTCGAGAAAGAGCGTGCCGTTGCCCGCGGCCTCCACGTGGCCCGCGCGCGCCTGATCGGCGCCCGTGAACGCCCCCTTCGCGTGCCCGAAGAGCTCGCTCTCGACCAGCGACGCCGCCACCACCGCGCAGTTGAACGTCACGAAGGGCCGGTCCCTCCGCGGCGAGAGCGCGTGGATGTGCCTCGCCAGGTACCCCTTGCCCGTGCCCGTCTCGCCGCGCAGGAGGATCGTCGCGTCCGTCGCCGCGGCGCGCGTCACCACCGCGAGGCACTGCCGCATCGCGGCGCTCTTCGTCTCGAAGCGCGGGTGCAGCCCGCGGCCGCCGGCGCGCTTGAGCTCCGCGAGCTCGTGGCGCATGCGCGCCTGCGCGAGCACCTTGTCGACCGCGTGGAGCACCTGCGCGGGCGTAAAGGGCTTGGGCAGGTAGTCGACGGCGCCCGCGCGCATCGCGTCGACCGCGTTGTCGATCGTCGCGTACGCCGTCATCAGCACCACGGCCGTCGTGGGCGCGTCGTGCGCGAGGGCGCGCACCACGGCGAGGCCGTCCATGCCCGGCATGCGCAGGTCGACGAGCGCCACGTCGGGCGGCGCGCGCTTCGCCGCGGCCACGCCCGCCTCGCCGCCGGGGGCCAGCGTCACCTCGTAGCCCGCGCCCTCCAGGCACACCCGCAGCATCGCGCGGATGTTCGCTTCGTCGTCGACCACCAGCACGCGTCCCTTCGCGCTCCCGCTCATCGCGTCGCACCTCCGCGCGCCGCGTCGCGCGCCTCGCTCAAGCCCGAGAGGTCTACCCCCGGCGCGGCCTCCGCGCCCACCACGATGGGCCCCGCGCCGAGCCTCGCGAGCACGGGCCCCAGGCGCTCGGGGCGCGCGTCGCCCGCCGAGAGCGCGAACGCGCGGTTTGCCCGCTCTCGCAGGTGCATGACGGCCGCGCGGTCCGCGACGAGCGCCAGGGGAATCACCACGACCGCGAGGCCCTCGACGCCCGCGGGCGCCGCCCCCGAGAGCTCCCGCGCGGGCTCGGTCACGACCCACAGGGGCGCCGCGTGAAAGCGCTCGCCGAGGGCGCTCACGGGCCTCGCCGCGCCGTACGCCGCGAGGCGCGCGAGGCCCTCGTGGGGGGCGGGGCCGTCGGCCTCCTCGTCGTGGCGCAGCGCGAGCGCCGCGCGGTAGCCGCGGGCCGCGTCGTCGTCGCGCCCCTCGAGCTCCGCGCGCAGCGCCTCGAGCGAGGTCACGTCGGCGTCG
>JBDHVF010000921.1:0-3575 GCA_039809605.1 Polyangiales bacterium
GTAGTCGACGAGGGCGTCGACGGGCTCCTCGGCGCGCAGCGGCACGCGCAGCGGGTACGACTCGTCGCGGGGGCCGTAGAGGTAGCGGTAGCGCGCGAGGTTCTGCACCACGCGCCGCACGTAGGTGCGCGTCTCGTCGAAGGGGATGCGCTCGACGAACACGTCGAGCTCCTCGCCGCCGAACGACTGGACCCAGCGGTTCATCGCGCCGGGCCCGGCGTTGAAGCTCCCGACCGCGCGCGGCAGCACCCCGTGGTACTGGCGGTAGAGCCGCCCGATGTACCAGCCCCCCACGCGGATGTTGTACGCGGGGTCGAAGAGCATCTCCTCGCGGTAGTCGATCTGGAGCGTCTGCGCGACGCGCCGCGTGGTCGGCGGGATCATCTGGAGCAGACCGATCGCCCGCGCGCTCGACACGTCTCGCCCGTTGAACCCGCTCTCCTGCCGCATGATCGCGAAGAGGTAGTGACGGGGCATCCCCCCCGCGTCCTCGGCGGCCTCGACGAGCGCCGCGTGCGGCCGGGGGAAGCCCGCGTCCCACACCCACCGCGTCTCGGTGCTGGGCAGCGGGTCGAGGTCGTCGGCGTGCCGCGACGAGAGGATGTACGCCCGCCGCGCCTCGCCCATCGCGAGGTACGCGCGCGCCATCGCCTCGTCGGCGCGGTCCGCGGGCACCGCGCGCCGCAGGCGATCTTCGGCCGCGTTGAGGGCCGCGCCCGCCTCGTGGTCGAAGCCCAGCGCCGAGAGCCACCGCGCCTTCGCCGGGGGCTCGACCTCGGGCGCCGGGCGCGCGGGCGGGGGGTCGGGCGGCGCGGGCACCGCGACGTTGCGCTCGCGAAGCCGCGCCTCGGCGAGCAGCGCGTACCACGTGAGGGGCCGGTCTGCGATGAGCCTCTGCCAGGCGGCCGCCGCCCCCTCGTCGTCGCCGTTGCGGGCGCGCGCCAGGGCCGCCCAGTACTGCCCGCGGCCGCGCTCGAGGTGGTGCGTGGCGAGCGCGCCCGAGCGCTCCAGCGGCTCGACGCACTCGGCGAAGCGGCCCGCGCGGTAGAGCGTCCAGCCCCAGTGCCAGTACGCCTCGACGCGCTGGCGCGCGGGCGCGTCGGGGCGGCGCTGGAGGTACGCCCTGAAGCGCGCCACGGCCCCGTCGACGTGCTCGTGGTGGGCTTCGAGCCACGCCGCGCGGAACGCCGCCTCGTCGGCCCACCGCCCGGTGCGCGTGCGCGCGACCTCGTCGTAGGCGCGCGCGGCCTCGTCGTCGCGGTCGGCGCGAGAGAGGGCGCGCGCGGCCATGAAGGCGTCCTCGTCGCGGTCGGGGTTGTCGGCGTTGGCAGCGGCGGCCGCGAGGTGGCGCGACGCCTCGTCGTAGTGCCCGCGCATGCCGTAGTACGCCCGGCCGATCAGGTGCGCGCGCCGCGCTTCGAACGCCCCGCGCCCGGCCGCGACGGCGTTGAGCGTGGTGAGGGCCTCTTGATAGCGCGCGCGGGCGATGAGCGTGGCCGCGCGCTCGAGCGACTGCGCGGGCGTGAGGGGCACGTTGAGCCGTCGCAGCGCCGCGAGGGCCGCGTCGGCGTGGCCGCTGTCGGGCTCGTCGACGGCGATGCGGCGCCAGCACGCCGCGGCCGCGGCGTCGTCGTGGGTGGCTTCGAAGGCCTGCGCGCACTGGCGCCACGCGCGCGCCCGCTCGACGCCCGACGGGGGATCGCCCGCCCATCCCCGCATGGCTCGCGCGGCCCGCTCGGCGTCGCCCGCCGCGAGGGCCTCGATGGCCGCGAGGGCGCGGTCGCGGCCGCCTCCGCCGCGCGCGGCGACGGCGTCGTAGGCGTCGCGCGCGGCGGCGTGGTTGCCCGCGCGCGCGAGGGACGATGCCTCGAGGCGAAGGATGTCCGCGCGCAGCGCGGGGATCTCGTCGGCGAGGCCGTGCGCGAGCGAGGCGGCGACGGCGTGGTCGCCGAGCTCCGACGCGGCGCGCGCGGCGAGGTAGCGGCCCTCGCGCGAGCCCTGCGCGGCCTCGGGGAGCTGGCGCAGGAGGTCTCTCACCGCGCGGAAGTCGTTGCGTCGCACGGCCGCGACGACGGCGTCGAGCGAGGGGGGCACCGCGGGCGCATCGAGGGCCTCGCGCGCGTCGGCCGACGCGTCGGGGCGCGCGTGCGTGCTGCGCGCGTCGATGCCGTGCACCTGCCGCGGGCGCGGCGCGTCGCGCACGCAGGTGGTCAGCGCCAGCGCGAGGTGGGCGAGTGCGATGCGAGGAGCTCCAGGCACGGTGCCGGCGTCGGTAGCACGGAGCGTGCGCGTCGCGCGAGTTCGGCGCGCGTACGGGGAGAGACGACGCGGCGTGGGGGCGCGTCCACGGCGGCGTGAGGGCGGGGACACGGCGCTGCGCGTCGACGTTTTCGCTTCGTGTCGCCGCGCGCTTCGAAGATAGTGGCGAGCATGGCAGACCCCTACATCGATCAGTTCGAGACACAGTCCTACGGGCCCTTCGCCGCGGCGCAGGTCGAGGCCCTCGCGAAGGGCGTCGACGCGCGCTACGACGCGTTGCTCGAGTACCTGTGCGGCGTGTTGAGCGAGCGCACGAAGGCGCTCGGCGCGCAGCTCGCGCGGGCCGACGGCCACGCGGTGGTCACGTACAAGCCCGCCGACGGAGAGCCCGACCACGTCGCCGACGCGGTCGACGTGATGCGCAAGCTGGTGAGCTACGCCAGCTCGCGCGACGCCGGCGACGCGATCGTCGAGAGCGTGCTCAAGGGACGCACGCTCACGAGCATCGGCAAGCTCCGTCCCGCGCGTCTGCCCGAGGTGCTCGACACGGCCCTCAAGGGCGTCGCGAAGCACCGCGACGACCTGCCCGAGCACGCCGCGTGGACGAAGCGCCTGCGCGACGCCCACAAGAGCGTCTCCGACCTCAACACGCGCGTGCGCACCTCGCGCAGCGCGCGCCGCGAGATGACGCCCGAGATCGCCGCCGCCCGCGAGGCGTGGCTGGTCGCCTACGGCGCCCTCAAGCTCGCCGTCGAGAGCGTGCTCAAGCTCCACGGGCGCACCCGGCTCATGGCCGAGATCTTCGACGACCTCGCGGAGACCCACCGCGCGGCCGACGTGTCCGACGGCGAAGGCGGCGAGCACAAGCCCTCGGCGCCCGACGCCCGCCCCGCTCCCGCCCCCGGCGCAGACTCGACGCCCGGACCCCGCTGACTGTTCCAGAAATTCCAGGCCAGGCACTCGAATGGGCGTTGGCGTTTCGGCGAAGGGGCGACCCGGCGACGTGGGGCGATGCGTCGTGCGTGCGGGGTCGTCCCCAGGCGCGCAGGCGTGTGCGGGTGAGGGCGCGGACGGCGCGCGAGGCGTCGAGGCGGCGGTCGGAGTCAGCGATGGCGGCGGTGCGGGCGGCGAGGGGCGGGTGGTTGATGATGCCGAGCGGGTTCCATCTGAGCGCGAGCGTCACGTGGCTGCGTCGGGCGCGCGATGCGATGTCGTCGTCGGGGAGGTCGTTGGTGGGCGTCGCGTGATCGCGCCGGGCGTGGTCGTGGAGGTCGTCGGTGACCGCAGGCGTCGCGTCGCCGCGCCGGGCGTGGTCG
>JBDHVF010000922.1:0-3569 GCA_039809605.1 Polyangiales bacterium
GCCTTCCTGCGACGGCCCGTCGCGGCCCCGGCCCGCGCGTCGGCCGCCACGGGCTCGGGCGCCGCGGCGGAGGTCTCCGCGCGGATCGGTCGGTTGGCGCGAGGCCGCGCCGCGGCGACGGGTTCGGGGCTCATCGGCGACGACGGAGGCGTCTACCACCGAAGCCCACGGCCCGCGCAATTCTCCGCGAGGCGTCGGCGGTTCCCCGCGCTTGACGGCGGTCGCCGGCGGGTGTTGCGTTCGCGCCCGGAGACGACACCATGCGACGAGCCGCCCCCGAACTCGTGCGCCTCGCACACGCGGAGGCGCCGTGATCCCCGCGCGAATCATGGGCACCGCCTCGCTGCTGCCCGGCGCCCCGGTGCCCACGCGCGACCTCGCGAAGGCCCTCGGCGGCCGCGACCCCGCCGAGCTCGAGCGCAAGACGGGCATCGCCACGCGCCACTGGATCGAGCCCGGCACCCGCGCCGCCGACCTCGGCGCCCGCGTGCTCGCCGAGGCCCTCTCGCGCTCGGGCCTCGCGGCGACCGACCTGCGGCGGGTGATCTTCGTGAGCACCTCGGGCGGCGACATGCTCTGCCCCGCGACGGCCAACGACGTGTGCCTCGCGCTCGGCCTCGACGGCTCGTGCGACTGCTTCGACGTCAACAACGCGTGCATGGGCTTCCTCTCGGCCCTCGACGTCGCCGCGCGCTCGGTGGCGACGGGCCTCGGCCCCGTGGGCATCGCCGTGGTCGAGACGCTCTCGCCCTACCTCTCGCCCGAGAACCCGCGGCCCTACCTCGTGGTGGGCGACGCGGCTGCGGCGGCGGTGATCGGCGGCGCCCGCCCCGGCGAGGGCCTGCTCGCGCTGCGCACGGGCAACCGCCCGAAGCTCAACGGCAGCGTCATCATCGGGCACCCGGGGCGCACCGGGCGGCGCGAGCTCATCCAGTTCGCGGCCTCGCACGAGGAGCTCACGGGCTACGCCACCGCGGCCCTCAAGGAGAGCGTCGACGCCGTGCTCCGCGACGCCGCGCTCACCCTCGACGAGGTGACCTGGGTGCTCACCCACCAGCCCAACGGGCGCATGCTCGAGCGCATCATCGACCACCTCGGCGTGCCCGCGCGCAAGGTCGTGCCCGTGGTGGGCGAGGTCGGCAGCGTGGCCGCGGCGTCGATCCCCGTGAGCCTCGACCGGCTCTGGCGCACGCGCGAGGTGAAGCCCGGCGACCTCGTGCTCCTCGCGGGCGTGGGCGCGGGCATGTCGTACGGCGCGGCGCTCTACCGGGTGGCGCCGTGACGGGCCTCTCGCGCCCCGCCCGCGCCGCCCGCGCCGCGTGGATCGAGTACTGGAGCGCCATGCGCCGCTACCACCGCTACGCCGTGGTGGGCGAGGAGCACCTCGCCGCGCGCCCCGCGCTCCTCGTGGGCTACCACGGGCGGCCCATCGCCCACGACCTGTGCATGCTCCAGGTGCACCGCTGGGAGCGCACCGGCGAGCTCCCGCGCGCGTTCATCCACGGCGCGTTCGAGCGCAACCCGGCGCTGCGCGCGCTGGTCGAGGGCGTGGGGTTCCTCACGGGCGACGAGGCCGAGACCCGCGCGGCGGTCGCGCGCGGCGAGCTGCTGATGGTCACGCCCGGCGGCACGCGCGAGGGCTGCCGGAGCTTCCGCGACCGCTACCGCGTCGACTGGGGCGCGCGTCGCGGGTACCTCAAGCTCGCGATGCGCCACCGGCTGCCGATCATCCCCGCGGCGGCCTCGGGCGTCGACGACATGTTCGTCGGGCTCAACGACGGAGACGCCTGGAGCCGCCGCCTGCGCGTGCCCCAGCGCGTGCCCGTGTGGCTCGGCGTCGGGCCGCTCGGGCTCTGGCCCCTCTCGCCGCCCTTCCCCGTGAGGGTCACGCAGCACCTCGGCGCGCCCATCACCACGCACCTCGACGCGCCCGCCGACGACCTCGCCGCGCTCGACGCGCTGCACCGCGAGGTCACCGCCGCGGTGCAGGGGCTGCTTGACACCGCGCGCGGCCGCGGCGCATGAGTCCACCCCTCGAAGCGCGGGAATGACCACGAACCACTGGGCAGTGATCCTGGGAGCGTCGACGGGCACCGGGGCGGCGATCGCGCGGGCGGTCGCGAGGCGCCCTGGGCTCGACGTGTTCGGCATGCACCGCGGCCATCACCCCGTCGAGGCCGAGGCCGTCGCGCGCGACGTCGCCGCGTCGGGGCGGCGCTGCGTGATGCACCTCGGCGAGGCGGGCACCGCGCACGCCGCCGAGGCGGGCGCCGAGGCCCTCATGGGCGCCGCGGGCCCGCGCAGCGTCAAGCTCTTCGTGCACTCGCTCGCCAACGCGTCGCTCGGCCACCTCGCGTCGGGCGAGGGCGCGCGCTTCACGGCCGCGCGCGTGCACAAGACCTTCGACTCGATGGCCCACTCGTTCGTGTACTGGGCGCAGCAGCTCGTCGCGCGCGACCTGCTCGCGCCCGAGGCGCAGCTCCTGGGGCTGTCGAACCCCCTGGTCGACTCGCTCGTGCGCAACGGCGCGCTCATCACCGCGAGCAAGGCCGCCCTCGAGGTCTACGTGCGGCACCTCGCGTACGAGCTCGGGCCCCTCGGGCACCGGGTGAACCTCCTCAAGTTCGGCGGCGTCGCCACCACCGCGGTCGGGCACACCTTCCCCGACGCGGCGGGCGAGGCGCTGCGCGCGACGCTCCCCAGGGTGATCCCCGCCGGCCGGATGCTCACGCTCGACGAGGTCGCGCGCTTCGTGACGGTGCTCGCGGGCGACGACGCGCGGTGGTTCAACGGCGCCACCATCGACTACACGGGCGCTCAGTCCCAGAGCCTCTTCGACGCGCTCATCTACCCCGGCCCGCGGTGACGCGGCGATTCCGGCCGCCCCACCGCTTGCGGCCGCCCGCGCCGACCGACGACACTCGCGGCCAGCCATGGCCGCCGACCTCACCACGATCGTCTCCGCCCCCACGCTCGACGCGCTCCGCAAGGAGTTCTCGCCCGACGTGATGTTCGCCGCCAGCCGCGGCGCCATCGTCGGGCCGCACCCCGCCGCCGCGGGCTACGTCGACTGGATCATCACCCACCTCTACGACGGCAAGCGCCTCGCGCCCGCCGACCGCGAGCGCACCCTCGTGGCCCTCATCGCCTCGCAGAGCGTGGCGCCCTCGCTGCTGCTCGGCGTCCACCTCTACTGGGCGCTCGCCGAGGGCCTCTCGGTCGCCGAGCTCTGCGAGACCCTCGCGCTCGCGGGCGTGTACACGGGCCTGCCGCACCACACCGCGGGCCTCGGCACCCTCCGCACGACCCTCGAGGCCGTGGCCGACCTCGCCGCGAAGCCCGAGGCCTCGCTCGACCCCCGCGCCGTCGTGCGCGCGCTCGGCGACGTCCTCCGCTGACTCTGCGCCCCGCGAACCCTGCGCGGCAATTCCTCCCATCGCCGCGGGGCCGTTATACTCGCCGCCCCGATTCCTCCCCCAACACCGGAGCAGCACCCGCCGTGAACCGCCGCACGAACGTCCTTGCTTCCATGCTCTGCGCGCTGCCGCTGCTCGCGGGGTGCGAGGCCG
>JBDHVF010000923.1:0-3567 GCA_039809605.1 Polyangiales bacterium
GACCCAGGCAGCCCATCACCTCGTTTCAGCACGCTCAGCCACGCCCTCGCTCCGCGGGGGCGGGGCGCGCGGCAGCGCGGGTGGGGGCTCCACGAGGCGCGCGGCAGCGTTGGGTGGGGGCTCCGCGAAAGCGCCCAGATTGACCTGCGGTTGGTATGAGCAGCGCTCATCAGAAGTCGACCGAGGCGCTGGCGAGAAAGGTCCGCCCGTTCTGGGGAACGGTGGTGAGGCCCGCGCCCCGGGTCGTGTCCGAGCGCAGGAACTCGGTGCTCACGGGCACCGAGTAGCGCCAGTCGAAGAGGTTGTAGACGCCGACGGCGTAGCGCAGACCCCAGCGCTCGGCGCGGCCCGAGAGCACCACGTCCCAGATGGCCGCGGGGTCGGTGCGGCTCTGCGCGGGGGCGCCCGCGACCGCGCGGTCGTTGCGGTCCCACCGGGGGCCTTCGATCGAGAGGCGCGTCGAGGCGACGAAGAGCGACGGCACCACGGGCGCCGCGGCGCGCAGCGAGAACAGGTGCTCGGGCGCGTTGGGCACCTCGCGCCGGTCGGGCGCCGACACATACCGCGAGTGCTGGTAGGCGTACGCGGCCGAGAGCATCCAGCCCTGGCGCCACTCGCGGCGCACCTCGGCCTCGGCGCCGAGGGTGAGCACCGGCGCGGCGGTGTTCTGGTACTGGTCGAAGTCGGCCATGCCCTGTCGCACGGTGCCGAGCGCGATGAGGTTCTGGATGTAGTTGGCGTAGCCCGCGGCGAGCACCGTCCAGGTGTTGGTGATGCGGTGCGAGAACTCGACCTCGCCCGAGAGGATGGTCTCGGGCTGGAGCGCCGCGTTGGGCCGCGCCGTCGCCGTGGTGTAGTAGATCTCGTAGATCGACGGCGCGCGGAAGGAGCGGCCCGCCATGACCTTGAGGTTGCCGCGGGCGTAGGGCCTGAAGATCAGCGCGAGGCGAGGGTTCACCGTGGCGCCGAAGGTGCTGTACCAGTCGAGGCGCCCGCCGGCCGAGTAGCGGAACCAGTCGGTGAGCGACCCGTCGGCCGACACGTACGCCGCCGCGGTCTGGTAGGGGTGGTCGCTCGCGTCGTCGGACTCGGGCGCCGCCACGGTGCCCGCGGTCTGGTGCACGATGAGGTGCGCCGCGCCCTCGCCGCCGACGGCGAGGCGCAGCGCGCGAGAGGGCGTCCACACGGCGCGCGCCTCGGCGCCTGCCCAGAGCCCGCGGTAGGTGTCGTAGCCGTCGTCGTTGGGGGTGGCGTCGTCGTAGGCGAGGCGCTCGACGAAGCGGTAGTAGTTCAGGTACGCGCGCGTCAGGAGCTGAAAGGTGTCTCCGAGGTGGGGCTCGTAGCGCAGCTCGAGGAGCCCGCGCGCGTCGACGAAGTCGGTGCGGGCGCTGCCGGGCAGCGTGTCGTAGATGCCCGTGGGGATGTGCTTGTCGCGGCTGTTGAAGAACCACTGGAGCGTGAGGTCGCGGTACCAGACGCGGCCCGTGACCATGCCCGCGGTGAAGCCGTCGGCGTCGCGCGACCAGCCGTCGAACGCCGGGGCCATGCCCATGGCGGGCTGCGCGTACTCGGGGAAGTAGAGGTCCCTGCCGCCGCCGTAGGCGCCCGCGACCGAGGCCCACAGGCCGAACTGCCCGCGGCGCCAGCGCACGCCCGCGCGGGCGCGGGCCACGCCGTACTGGTTGGCCGAGACGCCCACGTCGCCGCCGTTGGGCGCGTCGCGGCCGCGCGTGACGACGTTGATCACGCCCGAGAACGCGCCCGTGCCGTAGAGCACCGAGCCGGGGCCGCGCACCACCTCGATGCGCTCGACGTCGTCGAGGTCGACGCGCGCGTCGTAGCCCACGTACGACGAGTTGACCCAGTCGTCGTTGGTGGGGTGGCCGTCGAGCAGCACGAGCACGCGGTTGCCGTAGTCGCCCGGCCGCCCGAAGCCCCTGAAGCCCACCGACTCGTACGAGCGGTCGTCGCTGAGAAAGGCCCCGCGCACGCCCCGCAGCGCCTCGGCGATGGTGGGGTACGCCATCGCGCGGAGCTCCTGCGCGGAGATGATCGAGACCGAGCCCGGCGC
Organism: Polyangiales bacterium; assembly: GCA_039809605.1. Taxonomy (GTDB): domain Bacteria; phylum Myxococcota_A; class Polyangia; order Polyangiales; genus CAISKJ01. Next base: position 2,072 of record JBDHVF010000923.1, read on the forward strand.
GTCCTCGACGCTCTCGGCGGCGCGCGACGCGGCCGAGACCTCTTCGAAGCGCGTGAGGGCGACCTCGACGCGCTGCTGCGCGCCCTGGCGCACGGTGACGGTGCGCTCGACGGCGCGAAAGCCCGGCATCGAGACGCGCACGCGGCGGGTGCCCACCTGCGCGTTGACCACCGCGGGCGTGAAGCCCATGGCCCTGCCGTCGACCTCGATGAGCGCGTCGCGCTCGTCGGCGCTCACCAGCACCGCGCCCGTGACGGCCGCGATGCGCGGCCGCGAGGTGACCGTGGCGCGCGGCTGCACGTCGACGTCGTCGGTGGTCGGCTGGTAGCCCTCGGCGTTGAGGTAGAGCCGGTGGCGCCCCGGCGGCAGGTCGAGCTCGCAGGGCACCGTGCACGCGACCGGCCCCGCCTCGTCGTCGACGCGCACGGCCGCGTGCACGTCGCCCTCGACGCGCACCCGCCCGAGGATGGGCGTGAGCCGCAGGGTGACGGGCGCCTCCTGGCCGACGCGCAGGTCGACGGGCTGCGAGGTGGCGGGCTCGTAGCCCTCGAGCTCGGCGATCACGCGGTAGCGGCCGGGCTGAAACGCCAGCGCGCGCGGGGCGGTGCCGCGCGGGCCGAGGTCTCTGCGGTCGATGTAGATCGTCGCGCCGGGCGGCTCGGTCGTGACGCGCAGCACGGCGACGTAGGGGGCGATGCGCGCGAGCGCGGCGCGGATGGAGTCGCGCGCCGAGGCGTCGGCCTCGCCCTCGAGGGCCTGGGTGTAGTAGCGGTGCGCGTCGGCGAAGCGCGAGAGCTGCTCGTAGGCCCGCGCGATGTTGTAGACGACGTTGCGGTTGGGCACGAGCCGGTTCGAGGTGAGAAAGTGCTCGAGGGCCGTGCGGTAGTCGCGCGCGCGGTACGCGTCGGCGCCGAGTTCGAACTGGAGGTCGGCCTCGTCGGCGAGGTCGTCGGCCTGCGCGGCGCCTGCGAGCGCCGTCGCGAGCGTGAGTGCGCCGAGGCGCGTCAGCGGGGTCTTCATCGGTGCGTGCGGATGTCGTCCAGGGGCGTGGCGTGGCCGTGGTCGTGGGTGACGCGGGGCACGCGAATCGGCGGGCGCACGGGCGGCGGCCGCGTGGGAGGCGTCGGCTCGGGCTGCGCGGCCGCGGGCTCGTCGGGGCTCGGCGTGAGCGTCGCGACCACGCGCACCACGGGCTCGCCCGAGGGGCCGGCGTTCACCGTGTAGGGCTGGTGGCCGGCGAGGCGCACCTCGAGGCGTCGCGCGCTCGCGCGCACGGCGTGGTTGTCGACCACGAGGGTGAGCGGCGTCGCGCCGAGCAGCGACGAGCCCTCGTACACCTGCGCGCCCGGCGTGTCGCTGTCGATCACGAGGCGGTACTCGCGCGGCCCCTCGGCGGCGGGGGGCGCGGTGACGACGGGCGCGGGCGTCGGCGTGGGGGCCGTCGCGGGAGGCGTCGAGCGCAGGAGGTACGCCGCGGCCGCGGCGCAGGCGAGCAG
>JBDHVF010000924.1:0-3567 GCA_039809605.1 Polyangiales bacterium
GCGCGACGCGCCCGCGCCCGTCGACGGGGCGGCGCCCCTCGACCGGCCCGCGCTCGACCTCGGCCCCGCCGACGCGCCGCCGCCCCGCGGGTTCGGCGCGGGCTTCACCGACCTCACGGCGCCCATCGAGGGCGACCGCCCGCTGCGCTTCATCGACCTCTCGATGACCACGCCCGACAACGACGGCCTCGGCGTGTTCGCCGACCTCGACGGCGAGGGCCCGCGCGAGGTCATCGTGAGCGCGCTGCGCACCGACATCCTCGACAACCCGCCGCCCGCCGACATCGCCGTGTACCGCTACGACCGCGGCGACCGCGCGCTACACCGGGTGCCCACGCCCTTCGAGGTGCGCGGGGCGGTGTCGGGCGCGCTCGACCTCGACGGCGACCGCGTCGTCGACCTCCTCCTCCATGACGCCTCCGCAGCGATCGCGTGGGGGCAGGCGCCCGGACGCTTCGCCCCCGCCGTCGCGCTCGAGGCGCCCGACCGCGCGACGCGCGACCTGCGGAGGCTGACCGCGTGGCACCTCGACGACGTCGACGGCGACGGGTGGCTCGACCTCGTCGCCAGCGCGGGCTGCTGCGGCGGCGCCGACGAGGTCTGCACCGACGTGCACCTCTTTCTGCGCACGGGATCGCGTACGTACGAGCGGCGACCCGACCTCTACGCGATGACCATCGCGAGCAAGCCCTACGCGGTGCTCTCGGCGCGCTTCGCGGGCGACGAGCCCGTGCTCGCCTCGCTCGGCTGGAGCTGCCGCGACCCCGCGGGGGCGCCCGTGTTCTACCGCGCGTCGGCCGAGAGCGCCGACGGCTACCCCCGCTTCACAGACTTCGACCCGACGCCGCCCGAGGCGAGCTTTCGAATGGACGGGCAGCGGGGCTTTCCGTCGATCGCGTTCCTGTCGCCGATGGGGGCGGTGGCCGACGACGTGAACGACGACGGCGTGCTCGACCTCGCCGTGATGCTCAACCCCCTGCACGAGCTCTTTCTCGGCCGCGGGTCGTGGCCCCTCGAAGACCGCTCGCGCTCCACGGGCTTCTTCGAAGTGATGTCGGACCGGGGGCGCCCGATGCTGCCCTGGGGGTCGGCCTTTCTCGACCTCGACCGCGACGGCCTCGTCGACTTCGTGGCCGCGCACGGCAACGACGGCACCGGGTGGTTCGACCCGCCCGAGCGCCTCGTCGGGCCGCAGCACGTGAGCGCGCACCGCAACCGCGGCGGCCTCGCGTTCGACGACGTCACCGACGCGCTGCACCTCGGGCGGCGAGGGCAGTTTCGCACGCTCGCGGTCGACGACCTCGCCGACGACGGCGACCCCGACCTCGTGGTGGGCGGGCAGTTCGAACTGCCGCGCGTCTACCGCAACGACATCGAGAACGGCCAGCACGAGCTCGCGCTGCGCCTCCGCGGCACCACGAGCAACCACCTCGGCGTCGGCGCGTGGGTGACCGTCGAGGCCCGCGAGGGCGGCGCCCCGCAGCGACGTTACGTGGGCGGCATGGCCTCGCCGCACATCGTCTCGGAGCCCGTGGTGTTCGTGGGCCTCGGCGCACAGACCTCGGCCGCGCGCCTGCGGGTCACCTGGCCCTCGGGCACCGTGCAGGAGCTCACGAACCTCGCCGCCGACCGCGCGCACGTCATCGAAGAGCCGCCCGTGCTCGCGGTCGACCCGCCGTCGCGCCACGCGCCGGCCGACGGGCGCTCGGCCGTCACCCTGCGCGTCACGCCGCGCAACCCCGACGGGTCGCTGCGCGCCGCGGCCACGGTCACGGCCGCGCTCTCGGGCGCCGGGCGCATCGACGGGGCGCCGGTGCGCGACGAGGGCGGGTGGACGGTGCGCGTCGTCGCCCCGACGGCGCCGGGCAGCGCGCGCGTCACGGTGACCGTCGACGGCGCGGCCGTGCGCGTGCGGCCGCGCGTGTGGTGGGACCGCTAACGCCTCGGGCGGATGCGGTAGAGCCCGAGGCGCAGCGCGGGGGCGTCGCCGTAGTACTCGAGCCACACGTCGCCGCGGTTGGGCACGGTGCGCACGAGCACGGGCTCGAGCACGTAGCGCTCGTGCATCGCGCGGCAGGGCTCTTGGAGGTTGTCGCCGTGGGGGCGCGGCGCCGAGGGCGGTCGCATCCGCGCGTAGCAGCGCGTGCCCTCGTAGAAGTACGCGGGCGCGTCCCACTCGGGGGCGTCGTTCCACTCCTTGATGGCCTCGACGCGCGCCTCGCCCGCGGGGGGCGTGATGAGGTACTCGGGCCAGTGGTCGTGCGTGTACTCCGCGCGGCCGGGGATGATGATCCGGTCGGGGTGCCCGATGCGCACCAGCGTGAAGTGACCCTCGGGCAGCCTCGCGACGGCGGCGCGGAGGAAGTCTTCCTCGGCCTGCTCGTTGGTGGGCGCCCAGAGCGCCTTCGCCGTGGGCCACGCGGTCGCCGCGAGGAGCGCGACGAGCGCCGCGCGCAGGGGCCACGCGCGCAAGCGGTCCCACGCCCACGCGACGCCCGCGGCGGCGAGCACGGTCACCAGGAGCGCGCCGGGCACGTGCACGCGCGCCATGTTGGCGCGGCACAGGTCGAGGCTGTAGATCGCGATCGAGGGGACGGCGGCGACGGCGAGCGCGACCCTGCGCGCGCGCGGCCCCGGCGCGGCCAGGGCGAGCGCGGCGAAGAGGAGCAGTGCGCGGGGGTAGAGCGTCGCGTCGAAGAGGCTGTTCTGATGCAGAAAGCGCTCGGTGAGCACGCGCCAGCGGCTCTCGCCCCACGCCGGCAGGCTCGAGCGCATCTGCAGCACGTCGACCTGCCTCAGCACGTGCTCGACCTGCGGCAGGAGCGCGAGGCCCATGACCGCCGCGGCGACGTAGAGCGCGGGGTCGCGCCACGTCGCGCGCCTCGGCCACCAGCCCACCGTGAGCACCGCCAGCACGAGCGGCAGGAGCATGGGCATCTCGGGCCGCGCGGTGCAGGCGAGGGTGAAGAGCGCCGCGGCGCCCGCGAGGGCCGAGCGGTCGCGCGACTCGAGGTACTCGTCCCAGAGCACGAGCGCGCCGTAGAGCCACCAGAGGCAGGGGACGTGGTTCGCGTCGGAGTTGTCGTTCTTGACGAAGATCGGCCCGAGGGCGACGAGCATCGCGGCCGCGGCGCCCGCCTTCGCGTCGCCGAGGTAGCGCCGCGCGAAGGTCGCCACGAAGGGGATCGTGAGCACGCCCACGACCGAGTTCACCCAGATCAGCGACGCGTGGTCGAGCGGCAGAAAGGCGAAGAGCGCGTGGTAGAAGGCCGACGACCCCACGCCGTAGTGCGACACCGGGAGCAGGTCGATCGCCTGCTGCGTGAGGTGGTAGCCGATGTACATCGTGACGATCCATCTGGGGGCCACGAGCCACCGGGCGACGGCCGCCGCGCCGAGCGCGCCCGCGAGCGCGCGCGAGGGGCCGCTCGACGCGGGCTGCCAGACCTCCCACGCGCGGCGGTAGGCCCGCGCGAGCGCCACGATCGAGAGCCCGAGCAGCACCATCACCACGTCGACCTGCAAGAGGTCGAGGGCGCGGTCCGACAGGCTCGCGAGCGGATGGAT
>JBDHVF010000925.1:0-3564 GCA_039809605.1 Polyangiales bacterium
GCTGGAGCCGCAGCACCGAGGCGACGAGGAGCGTGCGCCACGCGGCGTCGGCGTGATGACCGAGGCCCAGCTCGAGCCCCGCGGAGCGCTCGGCCACGGCCACGGCCTCGTCGAGGCGGCGGTGGTCGCGGAGGGCGATCGCGAGGCGCACGAGGCCGCGGCTGACGCCCGCGAGGTCGCGGCGGCGCTCGGCGTCGCGGAGGTCACGGCGCAGGGACTCGAGGGCGCGCGCGGGCTCGGCGTCGTCGCCGACGGGCTCCCAGAGGTCGCCGGCCCACCACTCGTAGAGCGTGGTCGCGAGGCGGTCGTACGCTTCGACGAGGGGGTCGGGGCGGAGGACGTCGGGGCCGTCGAGCGCGAGCGCGTCGCCGAAGGCCCACCGGGCGCGGTGCGGCAGGCGGTGCGAGGCGATGCCCTCGGGGTGATCCTCGGCGCGCCACAGGCCGTCGCGGGCGCACGCGTCGAACCACGTGCGCCAGCGCGAGAGCCACGCGCTCACGAGGCCGCTCTCGTCGCCCTCGGGCACCTGGGCCAGCGCGAGCCACACGCGCGGCGCCTCGCGCCCGTCGCGGCGCACGCCCGGCGAGGCGATGGCCCGCGCCACGCGCTCGACGCCCGCCATCGACGGCTCGGCCGCGAGGCTCAGGAGCACCACCCCGTCGGGCAAGAGGCCCGTGCACGCGGAGGTCGGGCACGTGATGCTCGCGCGGCTGTCGACCAGCACCACGTCGGCCGCCTCGAGGAGCTGCGCGCGCAGCGTCTCGATCGCCACGCCCGAGGCGATGTCCTGGTAGAAGTGGGCCCAGTCGAAGTCCGCGACGCGCTCGGGGTACGACGCGTCGAGGCGCCCCGCGAGCAGCACCGAGAGCGCGCCGTGGGGCGGCGCCGCGGCGCCGTCGAGCGGCACCAGCCACGGCCCCACGTCGGGGAGCTCCACGGCGCGCTGCTCGACCGAGTCCATCCAGCCCGAGAGGAACTCCAGCACGCCGCGCGCGCCGGCCGCGACCTCTGCGGGCACGCCGAGGTGCTCGTGGAGGCTCGGCGACTCGAGGTCCCAGTCGACCACGACGACGCGCAGGCCGTGGCGCGCCGCGAGCCGCCACGCCACGTTGGCGACGGTCATCGTGCACCCGACGCCGCCCTTCAACGAGTGGAAGGTCACGACCCCGCGCTCGTCTCGCGCACGGCGGTTCATGGCCCCGCACCCTGGTCTCGAGCGTCTGCCCGCATGACGCGCACGCTAGCAGAGCGCTCGCCGCGGCCTCCAGATTCGAACGGGCGCGCAGCGCGGCGCTTCCACCGCGCCGCTCCCTTGTGCTCCACCCCGCAGGCGCGATACGGTCGCCGCGGGACACCGGAAACATGGCCGCGGCGCGCTACGAGATCGTCCGACAGCTCGCCTGCGGCGGGATGGCCGAGGTGCTCCTCGCGCGGCGCACGTGCGACGACGGGGCGACCGACCTGGTGGTGATCAAGCGCGTGCTGCCGCACCTCTCGCAGGCCGAGGGGTTCATGCGCATGTTCGCGACCGAGTCGCGCATCGCGTCGCAGCTCCAGCACCCCAACATCGTCTCGGTCGTCGAGGTCGGCGAGATGGACTCGCTGCCCTTCATCGCCATGGAGCGCCTCGACGGCGCCGACCTCCTGCGCCTCTTGCAGCAGTGCGTGCTCCGCCGCCAGCAGCTCGGCACGCACGTGGCGATGGCCGTCGTGGCGGGCGCCGCGCGGGGCCTCGGGTACGCGCACCGCGCGAGGGCGCGCGACGGCCGCCCGCTCAAGATCATCCACCGCGACGTCTCCCCGCACAACATCTTCGTCACGCGCGACGGCGGCGTGAAGCTCCTCGACTTCGGCATCGCCAAGAGCGCCGCGCAGGCGGGCCACACGTCGACCGGGCAGGTGAAGGGCAAGATCTCGTACATGTCGCCCGAGCAGATCCGGGCGCGGCCCCTCGACGCGCGCTCCGACCTCTGGTCGCTCGGCGTGGTGCTCTGGGAGAGCGTCGCGGGCGAGAAGCTCTTCACGCGCGACAACGACGCGGCCACCCTGCACGCCATTCTGCACGACCCGGTGCCGCGGCTGCGCCGCGCCGACGCGCCGGGCCTCGACGACGTGATCGCGCAGGTGCTCCAGCGCGACCCCGAGCGGCGCATCGGCACCGCCGAGGAGATCGCCGCGCGGCTCGAAGAGCTCCTCGCGCGCGCCGGGCAGACCGCGCTCCAGCGCATGATGGCGCAGCGCGTGGCCTCGCTCGTGCCCGCGCTCAACCCCGAGCTCGACGCCGCGCGCGCCGCCGTCGCGCGCAACCCCGAGGTCGTCACCTTCGCCGTCGGCCCGGCGTTCTCGCAGCACGGCGCCGACCACCGCGGCGCGCACCGCAGGCTCGACGTGGCCCCCGCGCCCGTCGCGAGCCCCGCCGCGCGCGACGACGAAGACCCGACCCTGCTCGAGATCGCCGCGCCGCCGCCCGACCCCGACTTCGACGCCGACGAGACGCTCGACCGCAACGACGATCGCCCGCTCGTCGGCGAGAACACCGACACGCACACGATCCCGGTGCAGCACCCCGTGGCCGCGACGGGCACCGGCGGCCCCGCGCACGCGCAGCCCTCCGCGCCGGTCGCCATCCCGAGCCGCCGCGCGACGCAGATGTTCACCGGGCCCTCGGCGTCGCCCGCGTACGCCCCCGCGCCGCCCTCGCCTCGCGTGCTCGTGCGCGACGACCTCGACGACAGCCTCACGAACGAGATCCGTCAGGTGCCGCTCGGGGCGCACGCGGCGCCGACGCCAGGCAACGGCTCGTTGGCCGCACCCTCGAAGCAAGGCCCCGCGAAGCCGTCGCTGCCGCCCACCATCGCCGACAAGCCCCGCACGATGCCCCCGCCGATCGCGAAGCCGCTCGCGTCGGCGACGCGCACCGCGCCCGGCGTCGGGCTGTTCGATCGCGCGTCGGAGCCGCCCGCGGAGCGCCCTCGCCCGAAGACCCTGCCGCCGAAGCCTCCGCCCGCCGCGGCGGCCGTGCAGCCCGACGCCCCCACGCGCGCGATGCCCGCGCCGCCCGCCGACGACGCGGCGAAGGGCGCGAAGGCGCCCGAGAAGAGCGCGCCGTCGGCCGAGATGTCTGCGCCGGGCCTCGACGCGGTGTTTGGCGCCGTGCCTTCGAAGGTCGCGCCCGAGCCCGCGCCGCTGTTCCCCGATCCGCCGTCGATGCCCGCGCTCGCCGTCCCGGCGCTCTCGGCGCCGCGCCTCGGCGACACGCTCGCGGCCGCGGAGATCCCCGCGACGATCCAGCGCCCCACGCAGCCGGTGCTGCCGCGACGCAGCCCGTGGGTCGCGGTCGCCGCGTTCGGCGGGCTGTGCCTCGTCGCCGGCCTCGTGGTCGGTGGCGCGTACCTCGCCGGCGGCCTCCGCGGAACGACCACCGCCATCGCGCCGGGCACGTCGGCGTCGGCGCTGCGTCCCGCCGCGGTCGAGGCGCGCGCAGCGCCCACCGTCGCAGCGCCCACCGTCGCAGCGCCCACCGTCGCAGCACCCACGGTGGCGGCGCCCGAGCCCGCTGCGCCT
>JBDHVF010000926.1:0-3561 GCA_039809605.1 Polyangiales bacterium
CGATCGAGCGGCGAGAAGCGAGGAATGCGAAGGTGGCCAGGGTCGCCCTCGCAGCGCGAGGGCGCCTGCGAGACCCAGGCAGCCCATCACCTCGTCTCCGGACGCTCAGCCACGCCCTCGCTCCGCGGGGGCGGGGCGCGCGGCAGCGGGGGTGGGGGCTCCGCGAAGGTGCGCGGCAGCGGGGGCGGGGCGCGCGGCAGCGTTGGGTGGGGGCTCCGCGAAGGTGCGCGGCAGCGGGGGCGGGGCGCGCGGCAGCGTTGGGTGGGGGCTCCGCCAAGGCGCGCGGCAGCGTTGGGTGGGGGCTCCGCGAAGGCGCGCCGCTGCGCGAGTGGGCGACACGTCGCACACGCGAAAGCGGCCCGATTGACCTGCGGTTGGCATCAGGGGCAGCGGAGCGTGCGTTTCGTCTCGCGAACGTCAGCGCGTCACAGCTCGTGCTTCCGCAGGAGCTGGTAGATGTACTTGCGGTCGAGGCCCGCGGCCTGCGCGATGGCGCCGGTGTCGCGGCCGTAGCGGGCGACCATCCCCCGGATGTACTCGCGCTGCAGGTGCTCGAGCCACCGGTCGCGGATGGTCTTGAAGTCCTCGTCGACGGAGACGGGCGGGAGCACCTCGCCCGCGGCGGGGGGCACGGTGGGTGAGGGGGCGGGCGAGGCGTCCAGCTCGCGGGCGGCCCGTTCGTGCGCGCGCTCGGGGAGGGGCGGAGGCGGCGCGTGGCTGCCCATCGCCAGGGCCTCGCGAGCGCCGAGGGCGGCGGCCCGCGCGAGAAAGTTCCGAAGCTCGCGCACGTTGCCGGTCCACGCGCGGGTCGAGAGCTCGCGCAGAAGCTCCGGGCTCAGGCGCGCGGTCTCGCCCGACGGGATGAGGTGCTCGGCGAGCAGGGGGATGTCCTCCTTGCGCTCGCGCAGCGCGGGGACGTGGATGGGCAGGACGGCCAGGCGGAAGAAGAGGTCTTCACGGAAGTTGCCCGCGTTGACCATGGCGGCCAGGTCGCGGTGCGTGGCCGCGAGGAAGCGCACGTTGACCTTGCGGTGCTCGTTCTCGCCCACGCGCCGCACCGTGTGGCCCTCGATGGCGCGCAGCAGGCGCGGCTGCATCGAGAGGGGCATCTCGCCGATCTCGTCGAGAAAGACCGTGCCGCCCTCGGCCGCCTCGATGGCGCCCACGCGCGCCGCGGCGGCGCCGGTGAACGCCCCGCGCGTGTGGCCGAAGAGCTCGGCCTCGAGCAGCGACTCCGAGAGCGCGCCGCAGTCGACGACGATGAAGGGCCGCTCGCGCCGCGGCGACGCGGCGTGGATCGCGCGCGCGACGAGCTCCTTGCCCGTGCCCGTCTCGCCGAGGATGAGCACCGTCGCGTCGCCCATCGCCACGCGGTGCAGCCGCGCGAAGAGCTCGCGCATCACCGTGCTACGGCCCACGAGCGGCCCGAAGCTCTCGGTGGGCCAGAGCGCGACGTCGGTGGTCACCTGGTCGTAGTGCAGCGAGAGCCGCGCGGTGCCGAGGAACAGCGTCGCCCCGTCGGGGATGCGCGCCTCGATGACCTTGATCCCGTCGATGTACGTGCCGTTGCGGCTCCCGAGGTCGCGCACCCAGACGCCGTCGTCGCGGAGCTCGAGCCGCGCGTGCAGGCGCGACACGCCTTCGCCGCGCACCACCACGTCGGCGTGCTCGGCCGAGCCGACCTCCACCCGCGCCACCATCGCGTAGCTGTGCGAGCCCGCGGTGTCGGTCCATCGGAGCTGCGGCTGGCTCCGCGGGATCGTCTCGGTGAACCCGAAGTCCCCCAGCGAGGTGATCGTCTGCGACATCGGGTCGATGGGCTCGATCATGGCGAGGTCGTCCCGCGGCTCACCCCGAACGATCCGGCCGCGTGTCATCGATCACCCTCCAGCATGGGACTCGAGTCCAACAAGTTTTGGGACTGGAGTCCAATGGTTGGAGTCCAGTCCAACAGTCGCGGGCCGAGCGACGGCGGGAGAGTCCGAGAAATCACGGTGATTTTCAAGGTCGCATCGGTCGGGATCGGGGGCGTGAGGGCGCTGCGGGGGGTGGCACGGCGAGTGCTCAACGGCAGGCCACGCAACGGGCAGGGGCCTCCACGGGGGACATCGCTTCCACGAGGCCACACCGACGCGAACCGGAGGAAGAGCCATGTCGGAGACGGTCCACCTTTATCTCAAGGCGAACGGGCAGGACATCCAGGGCGAGAGCACGCAGCACAGCCTCGGCCGCCAGAACTCGATCGAGTGCGTGTACTTCGAGCAGGAGACGCTGACCGCGCGCGAGGCGGGCTCGGGCATGGCGACGGGCCGCCGTCAGTACAAGCCCCTCGTGATCCGCAAGCGCATCGACAAGAGCACGCCCCTCATCGCGAAGGCGCTCGTCGAGAACGCCAAGATCGACGCGAAGTTCAAGTTCTTCCGCCCGAACCCCACGGGTGACGGCACGACCGAGCAGTTCTACACGGTCGAGATCAAGCAGGGCCGCGTCGCGCACCAGAAGCAGTTCGTGCCCGACACCATCGTCCCCGCGACGGCGACCGAGCCCCCCCTCGAGGAGGTCTCGTTCGTGTTCCACACGATCTCGTGGACGTTCACCAACGGTGGCGTGACCCACGAGGACACCTGGGACCAGAACCGCTGAACGAGGCGTAACAGCCTCTCACAGCGCAGGACGAGGCCCCGCCGGGAGTCACATCCCGAGCGGGGCCTTCGCCCATTTGGGCCCTTCCATCGCCGTTGTGCCTCGGGGGTCTCCGGCGCTATGAAACCACCGACGCCATGACCCACCGACGCTGCACGATGATCCTGGCCGCGGGCCAGGGCACCCGGATGAAGAGCTCGCTCCCGAAGGTGCTGCACCCGGCCGCGGGCGCGCCGCTGGCGGCGTGGGCGATCGAGGCCGCGCGCGACGCGGGCGCCGAGTCGGTGGTGGTGGTGGTCGGCCACGGCCGCGAGGCGGTGATCGAGTCCGTGCGCGCGCGCTTCGGCGACGAGGTGCGCTTCGCCGTGCAGGCCGAGCAGCGGGGCACGGCCGACGCGGTGCGCGCGGGCCTGACCGCGGTCGAGCCCGACGTGACCGAGGTGGTGATCACCTACGGCGACGTGCCGTGCGTGCCCGCCGAGGCGCTGCGCGCGCTCTCCGAGGCGAGGCGAGACCGCGGCGCTCCCCTCGCGCTCATGACCACCGAGGTGGCTGACCCCACGGGCTACGGGCGCATCCTGCGCGACGCCGAGGGCCGCGTGGCGGCGATCCGAGAGCACAAGGACTGCTCCCCGAGCGAGCGCGCGATCCGCACGGTGAACCCCGGGCTCTACGCCGTGGACCGCGCGTTCCTCGCGTCGGCGCTCGCGCGCATCTCGTCGCAGAACGCGCAGGGCGAGTTCTACCTCACCGACCTGGTCGCCCTCGCCGCGCAGGCCGCGCCCGAGGGCGTCGCCGAGGTCGCGTGGGAGCCCCGCGCGCTGCGCGGCGAGCACGACCGCGCCGAGCTCGCGGCCGCCGAGGCCGACCTCTACGAGCGCGTGGCCGACCGCCACCGCCGCGCGGGCAGCACCGTCG
>JBDHVF010000927.1:0-3552 GCA_039809605.1 Polyangiales bacterium
GCACCTGCTCGACGTTGCGGCCGGTGTTCCGGGTGTAGATCCCGCCGATGACCGCGGTGCGACCGTCTTGAATGAGCAGGTCGGTCTCGGCCTCGCGCTTGAGGATCGTGGGGTCGCCGCGGGCGCCCGTGTTGTTGAAGTCGGGCTCGTCGCGCGTGACGCGCACGTGCAGCGAGACCGAGCCGTCGGCCGTGACGTGGGGCCGCACGCGGAGCTGGAGCTTGGCCTCCTGGAAGGCCGTCTGCACGCCGGCGGCGCTCACCTGCGAGAAGGGGATGAGCGTGCCCTGCGCGATGGAGGCCTCGCGGTTGTCGAGCGTGAGGATGCGCGGCGAGCTCACGATGCGCAGCACGCCGGAGCTCTCGGCGGCCGAGAGGCGCACGTTGAGGTTGACGTTCTGCGCGATGGAGCCGAGCGCGAAGCCGATGGCGCCACCGGCCCCGGTGCCGACGGCGGCCGGGAGGTTCACCGTGTAGTTGGGCACCGCGACGCGCTGCGAGGTGGGCGAGAGGCCCGACGTGGGCGCGTTGGCGTCGTACGCGCCGCCGGCCACGCTCACGTTGTTCGGGAAGACGATGCCCGTGGGGTTGCCGGTGGCCTGCGCGAACGAGCCGTCGCCGCCCCACTGGATGCCCAGGTCGCGCGAGAAGAGGCTCGTGGCCTCGACGATGCGCGCCTCGATGAGCACCTGCGGGGTCTGCGTGTCGAGCGAGCGCACGAGCTGCTCGACCTGGTTCAGGCTGGCCGCCACGTCGCGCACGATCAGCACGTTGGTGCGCTCGTCGACCGAGAGGGTGCCGCGGCCCGAGAGGAGCTCGCGCGCGCGGGGAGAGAGCTCGGAGCCGAGGGCGTAGCTCACGGGGATGAGCCGCGTCTCGAGCGGCTCGAGCTGCTGGTTCTGCTTGGCGCGCTCGATCGCGAGCTCGCGCTCCTTGTCGAGCACCGACTGGGGCGCGATGCGGATGATGTTCCCGTCGCGCTGCATGCCGAGCGAGCGCGCCGCGAGGATCACCTCGAGGGCGCGGTCCCACGGGACGTTGTGCATGCGGATCGTGACGTTGCCCGCCACGTCGTCGGACGTGACGATGTTGACGTTGCCGACCTCGGCCAGGAGGCGCAGCACGTTGTGGATGTCGGCGTCGCGCAGGTCGATGTCGATGCGACGCCCGGTCTGCGCGGCCGGGCCGCGCGCGCCGTTGATCTGCAACGGCACGGTGGAGAGGAAGCCCGCCTCGTCGGCGCCCTCGGAGCGGACCACCGCGGGCTCCTCGCGCGCGATCACCCGCGAGGGCGGCCGCTGCGTCGAGGGCGCGGGGTTCTCCGTGGACGGCAGGGGCTGAGCGGCCGCCGCGCCCGGCGAGAGCCAGGCGAGGGCGGCCAGGAGGGGTCCCGCGATGCGCCATGGGAGGCGGCGCATGCGCGAAGGACCGGGGGACCGCGGGTGGTTTCTACGGTGCATCCAGGACCTCACAGAAGGTTCCCGGCGACCGTACTCGCCCCCCGCGCGCGGCCCGGCATTTCCAGCGACGATTCCGTTTCTGTCAATTGGTGACGGAACTGGCGCGCGCTCGCCGCCGCGCGGTATCCGGTGCGCCACGCCATGACCGAACGCACGCACCGGGCCTCGTGGGACGAGTACTTCATGCAGATCGCCACCACCGTGGCGTCGCGCGCCACCTGCGACCGCAAGCACGTCGGCGCCGTCATCGAGCGCGGCCGCACCATCCTCGCCACGGGCTACAACGGCTCCGTCGCCGGCCTCGAGCACTGCGACGAGGTCGGCCACATGATGGAAGACGGCCACTGCGTCCGCACCATCCACGCCGAGAACAACGCCATCATCCAGGCCGCCCGCAACGGCGTGCGCATCGAGGGCGCGAGCATCTACGTCACCGCCTCGCCCTGCTGGCAGTGCTTCAAGATGATCGCCAACGCGGGCGTCAAGCGCATCGTCTTCGGCGAGTTCTACCGCGACCAGAGGATCTTCGAAGTCGCCCGCAGGCTCGGCATCGAGCTCGTGCACCTGAACGCCCTCGCGCCCCCGCGCGAGTGACGGGATACGTCACGCCCCGCAGGCGCGCGAGCGCTTCACTTCACGGCCCTTCGCTCGTCGCGGCCGCGCCCTCGCGGGCGCCGCGCTTGACGGGTGTTCAGTGCTGGCCTATTCCGCTTCGCACACGAGGATTCACGCATGACGATGGACGGAACCGCGGACGAGACCCAGAGCCCTGCGCCCACGCCCTCGACGGGCCGGCGGGCGACCGCCGAGGCGATGGCCTCGAAGCAGCGCGAGATCTCGGTGAGCGAGTTCTTCACCAAGAACCGCCACCTGCTCGGCTTCGACAACCCCGCCAAGGCCCTGCTCACGACCATCAAAGAGGCCGTCGACAACGCGCTCGACGCCTGCGAAGAGGCCGGCATCCTGCCCGCGATCGAGGTGCAGATCGACGAGGTCTCCGAGGGGCGCTACCGCGTGCGCGTCGAAGACAACGGCCCCGGCATCGTGAAGGAGCAGATCCCCAAGATCTTCGCGAAGCTGCTCTACGGGTCGAAGTTCCACCGGCTGCGGCAGTCGCGCGGGCAGCAGGGCATCGGCATCTCGGCCGCGGGCATGTACGGCCAGCTCACCACGGGCCGCCCCGTGGTGGTCGTGAGCAAGACGGGCGAGGGCCGCCCCGCGTGGCGCCTCGAGGTGCGCATCGACGCGCGCACCAACAACCCCGAGGTGCTCAACAAGGACCACAACCGCACCGTGCCCTGGGAGAAGGCCCACGGCACCGCCGTCGAGATCGAGCTCACGGGGCTCTACCGCGGCGGGCGCACCAGCGTCGACGCGTACCTCGAGCAGACCGTCGTCGCGAACCCTCACCTCGAGCTCACGTACAAGCCCCCGCGCGGGGCCGCGCAGCACTGGCCCCGCGTGGCCGACCAGCTCCCGCCCGAGGCGCAGGAGATCAAGCCGCACCCGCACGGCGTCGAGCTCGGGATGCTCATCAAGATCCTGCACGAGGCGGGCAACCGCACGGTGCACACCACGCTCGTGAACGAGTTCTCGCGCGTGACCGACGCCGTGGCCGACGAGCTCTGCAAGCGCGCGGGCGTCGACCCGAGCACCCTCGCCCCCAAGCTCGACGGCCCGCACATCGAGGCCATCCACGCGGTGATGGTGAGCTCGCAGGCGGCGCTGCCGCCCCCCAAGCGCTTCGCCTCGCGGCTCGCCAAGGCCGACGGCACGCTGCGCGACGAGATGCTCGAAGAGGGATCGGGGTTCTCGCAGGGCCTCGCCGAGGCCGTGGCGAAGCGCGCGGGCATCGACGCCGCCGTGAAGGCGAAGCTCGTCACGCCGTCGCAGCTCGACAAGCTCTACGAGTCGCTCGCGCAGGCGCAGGTGAAGATCCTCCCCCCGCCCGCGACGTGCGTGGTGCCCGTGGGCGAGCAGCTCATCGTCGACGGGCTCAAGCGGCGCTTCAAGGCCGAGTTCTTCGCGGCCCACACGCGCCCGCCGGCCGTGTACCGCGGCAACCCCTTCGTGGTCGAGGCGGGCGTGGCCTT
>JBDHVF010000928.1:0-3546 GCA_039809605.1 Polyangiales bacterium
CGCGTGCACGAGGGCGCCGACGTTGCGCGCCCCGAGCGAGTCGGCCGCGACGGAGTTCACCGCCACGTCGACCGCGCGGCCCGCCGCCAGCGCCGCGTGGAGCGCGCACGAGCCCTCGGGCTCGACCCCCACGGCCCGCACGCGCCCCCGCCACCACGCGGCCATGCCCGCGATGAGCCCGCCGCCGCCGACCGCCACGAGGGCCGCGTCGAGCGGGTCGCACTGCGCGTCCCACTCGCGCGCGAGCGTGCCCTGGCCCGCGACGGTCTCGGCCGCGTCGTAGGCGTGCACCGAGAGGGCGCCCGTGCGCGCCACGAACGCGTCGCAGGCCGCGAGCGCGTCGGCGTAGCGGTCGCCGCCGATCACCACGTCGGCGCCGAACGAGCGGATCGCGGCCACCTTCGCGGGCGACGAGATCTCGGGCACGAAGACCGTCGCGCGCAGGCCCAGGCGCGAGGCCGCGTACGCGACGGCGGCGCCGTGGTTGCCGCCCGAGGCCGCCGCGACGCCCGCCGCGGGCACCTCACGCGAGAGCAGGTTGTTGAACGCCCCGCGCGGCTTGAACGAGCCCGCGTGCTGAAGGAGCTCGAGCTTGAGCACGGGCACGAAGTCGCCGCCGAGCGCGCCGCGCGGCAGCTCCATCACGGGCGTGCGGCGCACGTGCGGGGCCACGCGGCGCGCGGCGGCCTCGATGTCGTCGCGGGTGACGGGCAGGTCGTCGTGGGTCATCGGGCGCGCACCATCGTCGAAGAGCCCTCCCCGCGCAAACCGTCGGCGACGGTCAGCACAGGATCGTGGCCCTCGCGCTCGCGCCTGTGGCGAACGGTCTCACGAGTGCTCAGGCGCCACAGGTGTCGCACCAAAAGCGTGCTCCGCGAGCGCATTGCGCTGGCACGGCCCTTGGAACGCTCACCGGGTCCAACACGCATCAGGTGGCGCATGAGCTACGAGATGATGAGCACGAGCGATGAGAAGGGTGTGCTACCGACGTTCGTCCCCGGCCTCGACGAGCTGCTAGGGGGGGGCCTGCCGCCGCGGCAGACGGTGCTGATCACGGGCAACCCGGGCACGGGCAAGACCGTGCTCTGCAGCCAGATCCTGTTCAACCACGCGCGGCGCGGCACGCCGGTGGTGCTCGCGACGGTCACGTCGGAGCCGCACGACAAGCTGCTGCACGCCCTCTCGGGCTTCGCGTTCTTCGACCGCGAGCGGGTGGGCCGCGAGATCTTCCTCGTGAGCGCCTACACGCAGCTCAAGAGCGGCAGCAAGGAGGCGCGCGACCTGCTCCTTCAGACCGTGCGCGAGCACAAGGCGAAGGTGCTCTTCGTCGACGGCCTGCGCGCCGTGAGAGACCTCTGGCAGGACGAGGCGCGCCTGCGCGAGTTCCTCTACATGCTGATCACGGGGCTGGCCGCCTCCGACTGCGTGGGGCTCATCGCCACCGAGTACTCGCTCCCGCGGCTGCTGGAGTACCCCGAGGCCACGACCGTCGACGGTGTCGTCGCGCTCTCGACGCTCTCCCGCGGCTCGCGGCGCCTGCGGCGCGTCGAGGTCGTCAAGCTCCGCGGGCGCCCGCACCTGCTCGGCGAGCACGTGATGCGGGTGCGCTCCGACGGCGTCTCGGCCCTGCCGCGGCTCGAGAGCACGCCCGTGCCGCCCGTCGCCGTGCGCGACGAGCCCCGCGCGCAGTTCGGGCACCCCGAGCTCGACACGCTGCTGCGCGGCGGCCTGCCGAGGCCGAGCGCCACCATCCTCGCGGGGAGCATGGGCATCGGCAAGACCCTGCTCGCGCTGCACTTCGCCGCCGCGGGCTGCGTGCAGGGCGAGCCCTGCTACGTGCTGTCGTTCCACGAGCCCGCCGAGGTGCTCATCAGCCGTGCGCTGCGCGTGGGCCTCGACCTGCGACCCCACGTCGCCGCGGGCCGGCTCGAGGTCGCCTTCGCGCCGCCCGACGAGGCCGACGCCGACGAGGTGGTCGCCGCGATGCTCGCGCGCGTGGCCCGCCTCGGCGCGCGGCGGCTCGTGATCGACGGCCTCACGCTGCTCGAGCACGCCGTCGCCGAGCCCGAGCGCGCCGAGCGCTTCTTCGGCGCGCTGCTCCTGCGCCTGCGCGCGGCGGGCGTCGCGGTGCTCTTCACCAAGGAGGTCTCGAAGACCACGGGCCCCGAGCTCGACTTCAACGACACGCCCCTCGCGCTGCTGTCCGAGAACCTCGTGCTCCTGCGCTACCGCGAGCTGCAGGGCAGGGTGCACCGCATGCTCAGCGTGCTCAAGATGCGAGACAGCGGCTACGACCCCTACCCGCGCGAGCTCGAGATCGTCGAGGAGGGGCTCCGCGTGCTGCCCGCCCCCGACGGCGGGCGCGCGTCGGACCCGGCGGCGAAGCCTTTAGAGGCGCCATGAGCCGCGTGCTGGTCGCCGAGGACGAGGAGTCGCTGCTCGACATCGTGTCGAGCGTGGTCGCGGCCCTCGGCCACGAGGTCGTGCAGGCCCGCGACGGCGACGAGGCGCTCGAGCTCGCGCGCGCCGCGCAGCCCGACCTCGTCGTGAGCGACTTCATGATGCCGCACCGCACGGGCCTCGACCTCTTGCGCGAGGTGCGCGCCGACGCCGCCCTCGCGTCGGTGCCCTTCATCCTCATCAGCTCGGCGAGGCCCCCCGGGGCCAACGAGGCGACGGCCTTCCTCGCCAAGCCCATCAGCCTCGACGAGTTCGAAGCGGCCGTGGCCTCGGCGCTGCGCGAGTCCGACGGCGCGAGGTCGCGCGGCACCGCGGCCCCCGCGCGATCGCGCGACGCCGACCCCTCCCCGGCCGAGGAGATGCTCCACTGGGTGGTGCACGAGCTCAAGACCCCGCTGAGCGCGATCCAGCTCAACGCCGAGGTCGCGCTCCAGCGCGCCGACGTCGCGCGCGACGCCGACGCCCGCCACCGCGCCGAGGTGGTGCTGCGCCAGGCCCGGCGCATGCGCGGGCGCATCGACGCGCTGCTCGACGCCGCGGCGCTCGCCGACCGCCGCGTGGTGCTCCGCCGCGAGCGCGTCGACCTCGCGGCGTGGGTGCGCGACCTCGGCGTCGAGTGGCGCGAGCGCGCGCCCAGCGTCGCCTGGTCGGTGACGGTGCCCACGCGCCCGCTCTTCGCCGAGGTCGACCTCGAGCGCCTGCGCCAGGTGGTCGACAACCTCTTGTCGAACGCGGTGAAGTACGGCGGCGACGCGCGCGAGGTCCGCGTCGAGCTCGGCACCTCGCCAGGGCGCGCCGTGTTGCAGGTGATCGACCGCGGGCCGGGCATCCCGGCCGCCGAGCTGCCGCACCTCTTCGAGCGCTTCCGCCGCGCCGACGGCGCGCGCGGGGGCGGCCACGGCCTCGGGCTCTACATCGCCTCGGAGCTGGCCCGGCTGCACGGCGGCGTGCTGCGCGCGCGCTCGGCGCCCGGCGAGGGGTCGACCTTCACGCTCACCGTGCCGCTCGGGGGCTAGTCAGAAACCTCCTGCGCAGGTTTCATCCCCGGGGGTCCGACGCAGTTCGGTGCCCAGCTGATACCAACCG
>JBDHVF010000929.1:0-3536 GCA_039809605.1 Polyangiales bacterium
GGGGGCCTCTTCGAGCGCGACGTGGGCGTTGGTGCCGCCCACGCCGAACGCGCTCACGCCCGCGCGGCGCGGCGAGGCGCGCCACGGGGAGAGCGACGCGTTGACGAAGAAGGGCCCCGACGCGAAATCGATGTGGGGGTTGGGCCGCTCGAAATGGAGGCTCGGCGGGATCTGCCCGTGGTGCACGGCCAGGGCGGCCTTGATGAGCCCGGCGACGCCCGCGGCGCAGTCGAGGTGACCGACGTTGGTCTTGACCGACCCGAGCGCGCACCACCCGCGGTCGGGGCTGTCACCCGCGAGCTCGCGGAAGGCGGCGGTGAGCGCGGCGACCTCGATCGGGTCGCCGAGCGGCGTCGCCGTGCCGTGGGCCTCGACGTAGCCGACCGAGCGCGGGTCGAAGTCGGCCATCGCGAGGGCGCGGGCGATCACGTCGGCCTGCCCCTCGACGCTCGGTGCCGTGAAGCCGGCCCTGGCGGCGCCGTCGTTGTTGAGGGCGAAGCCCTTGATGACGGCCCAGACGAAGTCTCCGTCGGCGAGGGCGTCGTCGAGGCGCTTGAGGGCGACGACGCCCGCGCCGTTGCCCCACGCGGTGCCGCGCGCGCCCGCGTCGAAGGCCCGGCAGCGCCCGTCGGGCGACGAGATCATGCCCTCGTCGTAGAGGTAGCCGCCCTGCGGCACGCGCACGGTCGCGCCGCCGGCGAGGGCGAGGTCGCACTGGCGCGTGAGCAGGTGCAGCGCGGCGGTGCAGACGGCGGTGAGCGAGGTCGAGCACGCGGTCTGGATCGTGAGCGCGGGGCCGCCGAGGTCGAGCGCGTGGGCGACGCGCGTCGCGGCGAAGTCGCGGTCGCTCGCGAGCAGCAGGCGGTAGCGCTCGGGCTCGCTCAGCGCGTGGGCCGAGGGCATGAGGTTGCGCGCGAGGTAGTGGTTGAAGCCCACGCCCGCGTAGACGCCGACGCTGCGGCGCGAGCGCGGCGCGCCGTGGCCCGCGTGCTCGAGCGCCTCCCAGGCGCACTCGAGCAGGAGGCGCTGCTGCGGGTCCATGAGGGCCGCGTCGCGGGCGCTGAGGCCGAAGAGCGCCGCGTCGAAGCGGTCGACGTCGGCGAGGTGGCCCCAGCGGCGCACGAAGCGGGGGTCGGCGAGGCGCTCGGGGTCGACGCCCGCGGCGAGGAGCTCGGCGTCGCCCGCGGCGGTGACGTCGTCGCGGCCCGCGACGAGGTTCTGCCAGAAGGTCTCGGGGTCGCTCGCGCCGGGGAAGCGGCACGCCATGCCCACGATGGCGACGTCGCTCACGCCCGCCGCCCCGGAGTCGGTTCGTTCATCGCCGGGGCCATCGAGCAGCCCGCGTGCCGTGGGGTCGCATGAGGGCCGCGGAGCCTACCTCAAGCCCGTCGGCGGCACCACGGGGCGGCGCGGGCTGCGCAACGCGCTTGCACAACGGCCTTGCACTTTGCACGATGGGCCGCGGAACCGCGGGGCCGCGGGGCCGCCGTCGCAACGCTGGTATCGATCTCGCTACGCGCTCACAAGATGCTCCGGATCGCCCTCAAGACGCTCGCGCACGACCGCGGGAAGCTCGTCGCGTCGCTGGCCGGCGTGGGCTTCGCGACGATGCTGGTGCTCGTGCAGGTGGGGCTCTACATGGGCTTTCGCCAGAACGCGTCGGCGATGATCCGGCACGTGGGCGGCGACGTGTGGGTGACGCCGCGGAGCGTGGAGGTGATCGACAACGTCGACACCCTCTCGGCGGGCAGCCGCGCGCTGGTGGCCGGGCACCCGTGCGTCGAGCGCGTGCGGGGCCACGTGCAGTCGTACGCGCCGGTGCGCAAGGCCAGCGGCGCGCCCGACGTCGCGATCGTGGTGGGCCTCGACCCGAGCCCGGGCCAGCTCCTGCCGTGGAGCGTCTCGCGCGGGCTCCCGCAGGACCTCCGCGCGCCGCGGCGCGTGAGCGTCGACGAGGGCGACCTCGAGAAGCTCGAGGTGCGCGGCGACCCGCTGCGCGCCTCGCTGGTCGTCGCCAACACCTCGGTGCGCATCGCGGTGCTCACGCGGGGCATCAAGGGCTTCACCCTGGCGCCCTTTCTCTTCACCGACGCGGTGACGGCGCGCGAGCTCACGGGCCTCGGCGCGGGCCGCGCGCACTACTGGGTGGTGCAGGCCCGCAGCCCGTCGTGCGTCGGCGACCTGGTGCGCTGGGTCAACCAGCGGCCCGACCTCTCGGCCTACACCGCCGCGGAGTTCGCGCGCATCACCGAGGACTACTGGGTCAGCCGCTCGGGCGTCGGCGGGGCCTTCGGCTTCACGGCGCTGCTCGGGCTGTTCGTGGGCGCGGTGCTCGTCGGGCAGACGCTCTACGCCGTCACCAAGGAGCACCTGCGCGAGCTCGCCACGCTCAAGGCCATCGGCGCGAGCGGCGGCGAGGTGGCGGCCTTCGTCGCGTGGCAGGCGGGCTTTCTCGGCGCGGTCGGGGGCGCGGCGGGCACGGCCATGGCGTTCGGCCTGCAGCGCGCGCTCGCCACGATGAGCCTGTCGGTGGTGCTCTCGCCGGGCGTGCTGGCGCTCGGCGGGGCGTGCGTGCTCGCCATGTGCGCGTCGGCCAGCGCGTGGAGCGTGCGGGCGGTGCTCGGCGTCGAGGCCGCGGAGGTGTTCCGATGACGGCGGCGCTGGCGCGGGCCGAGGGGGTCACGCGGGTGTTCGGCGAGGGCGCGCTCGCGACGCGCGTGCTGCACGGCGTCTCGGTCGAGGTGCGCGCGGGCGAGTTCGTGCTGCTCATGGGCCCGTCGGGCTCGGGCAAGACCACGCTCATCTCGATCCTCGCGGGCCTGATGCGCGCCACCGAGGGCCGCGTCGAGCTCTGCGGCGTCGACATCACCCGCGCCACCGAGGAGGCCGTGACCCGCGTGCGGCGCGCGAACCTGGGCTTCGTGTTCCAGGCGTACAACCTCTTCCCCGCGCTGACGGCGCTCGAGAACGTCGCCGAGGTGCTGCAGCTCAAGGGCGTCGCGCGCCGCGAGGCGTACGCGCGGGGCCGCGCGGCGCTCGACTCGGTGGGGCTCGGCCACCGGATGACGCACAAGCCCGGCGAGCTGTCGGGCGGGCAGAAGCAGCGCGTGGCCATCGCGCGGGCGCTCGCGGGCGAGCCCGCGCTGGTGATCGGCGACGAGATCACCGCGGCGCTCGACTCGACCTCCGCGATGAACGTCGTCGAGCTCCTGCGCGCGCAGGTCACGCCCTCGCGCTCGGTGCTCATCGTCACGCACGACCACAGGCTCGAGCGCTACGCCGACAGGGTGATCGACATGGAAGACGGGCACGTCGTGAGGGAGTTCCGACCCGCGCTGGGCGACCAGCGCCCGGTGGTCGCGTGAGGACCGCGGCCGTCGTGACCGCGGTCGTGGTGCTCGCCGCCGTGGGGGGCGTCGCCGCCACGCGGCCCGAGCGCGCGACCGCGCGGCTGAGCGCGGGGCCCGTGGTCGAGCGCCTCGTCGCGCGCGCCGAGGTGGTGCCCGTCGGGGGCGTCGCCGAGGTGCGCGCCCGCG
>JBDHVF010000930.1:0-3532 GCA_039809605.1 Polyangiales bacterium
TCGCTCGCCGCGGGCTGCGACGACCTGCGCGCGGCCATGGCGCGCCGCTCCGCGTGGGACGCGCTGCGCGGCGCCGACCTGCGCGTGACGCCGACGGCCGCCCACGTGCGCGCCCAGCGCGACGTGGCGCGCGAGCTCGGGCTCACCTGCGGCGAGGAGCACCGCGTCTTCTGGCGCGACGTGCGCGCGCGCGTCGAGCGCGACAGCGCGCCGGGCCAGGACGCGCCCCACGACACCGTGCGCGCCATCAGCGAGTTCGTGCGCGTACACGACGCGATGTGCGGCCGGCGCGCGGTGCTCTCGGCGCCGCCCGACGGGTACACGCTCACCGCGGCCGACGCCGACCGCCAGGGGCGAACCTGCGGCCAGTGACCTGCGGCGAGTGACGCCGCCGGGCGCCTGCATGCGACCGCTCGCGAAGACCACGCGCCGTTCATAGGCTCGGTCCCTCACGCGGAGCTCGCGGCGGTGCGATGCTCGACGCGCTGCCATGGCGCGCATCACGCTCCCCACGCTCGCGGCCTTCGCCCTGCCCACGCTCGTAGGCGGCGCCGCGGGAGACGCGCTGCTCGACCGCGCGAACGCCCCCGACGCGGCGCTCGCGGCCGCCCTCACGCGCGCGGCCTCTCCGCGCGAGGCGTCGCCCGCGCCGTCGGGGCACCTCGTGCTCGTGGTGGTCGACGGCGTGGGCGAGGCCTTCGTCGACCGCGGCGTGCGCGACGGCACGCTGCGCCCGGTGACCTGGTCGCAGCCCTTCGACACGGGCACGCCGTCGCTCTCGCGGCCGGGCTACCACGCGTTTCTCACGGGCGTCGCGCAGCGGGTGTCGCGCGTGATGAACAACCGCTACGCGTCGCGGGCGCGCGCCGACACCGTGGCCGATCGCGTGCGCGACGCGGGGGGCTCCGTCGCGTGGGCGCTCGAGTCGGTCGACTGGATGTACACGCTCACAGGCGCTCCGGGCGAGCCGTACCTTCGCGGCGCGGCCTCGCGCGACCTCGTCGCCGTCACCGACCTCGCGCGCCGCCACGCGCTCACCGTCGTGCACTGGACGCGCACCGACGACGCCGGCCACGCGTACGGCGCCCGCAGCGACCGCTACGCTCGCGAGGTGCGCGCGTGCTTCACGCTCGCCTCGCGGCTGCACGACCGCCTCGCGGCCGCGCTCGGCCCCGACGGCTTCACGCTGCTCGTCGGCGCCGACCACGGTCACGTCGCGCGCGGAGGCCACGGAGGCCCCGAGCCCGACGTCACCCGCACCCGCTGGGTGCGCCTCGGGGGGCCCTCGCCGCGTGCGCCCACGCTCGCGCGTCAGCCGCAGACGGCGCTCGCCGCGACCTTCACCGACGCGCTGGGGCTTGCCCCGCCGCGACACGCGATGGCGTGCCCGGTGCCGCTCGCGGGCGTCGCCTCGCGCGCCGACTGCCGCGCGATCGAGCGACGTCGCGCGGCCCTCGACCGCGCCGTCGCCGAGGTGAACGCGTCCGCGGCCCGACGCGCGAGGCTCGCGCTCACGTCGCTGGGCGCGGTGCTCGCCGCGGTCGCCACGCGCGCCCGACGGGAGGTCGTTCGGCACCGTACGACCCGCTCGCTCGCGGCCCTCGCGCTGCTGCTCGCGGTCGCCGCGGCGGGCTTCGCGCTGCTCGGGCCGGGCTGGACGCTCAGCGCCATTCGCAGCAAGGCGGCGTTCGTCGCGCACTCGCTCGCCGTGATGGCCGCGGGCGTGGCCGTCGCGTGGCCGCTCGCGCGTCGCGTCACCCGCGCGCGCACGACGCACGTGGCCGCGGCGACCGCGCTGGTGCCGCTCGCGGCGGTCGCGTACGCCACGGTGACGCTGCCGGGCGACGTGGGGTTGCTGCTGGCGCCCGCGGCGGGGCTGTTCGCCGCGGCGGCGGGCGCGGCGCTGGGGCTGTGGGCGTTGGCCGCAAGAACCGGGTGGAGCCGCCCGTCGCGACGCCCTACGGTCACGCCATGAGCTCGCACTATCGCCTCATCGAACGCGCGCTTCACCGCATCGCGGAGGGCGCCGGCGCGCCGGACCTCGACACGCTCGCGAGCGAGATGGGCCTGTCGCCCTCGCATTTTCAACGGGTGTTCACCGAGTGGGCCGGCGTGAGCCCCAAGAAGTTCGCGCAGTACCTCTCGCTCGAGCGCGCGAAGCGCTGCCTCGGCGACGCCCACACCGTGCTCGACGCCGCGCACGCCGCGGGGCTCTCGGGCCCCGGCCGCCTGCACGACCTCTTCGTCACCTTCGAAGCCGTCACGCCCGGCGAGTACCGCCGCCGCGGAGAGGGCCTCGCGATCACCTACGGGTGGGCCGACTCGCCCTTCGGCGAGGCCGTGGTGCTCACCACGCCGAGGGGCATCTGCGGGCTCGCGTTCGTGGGCGACGAGGGCCGCGACGCCGCCCTGGCCGACATGACCGTTCGATGGCCCGCGGCGACCTTCACCGAAGACACGGCCGCCGTGGCGACGACGGCGCGCGCGATCTTCTCGCCGGGCCGCGAGCGGCTCTCGCTCGCGCTCCACGGAACGCCCTGGCAGCTCAAGGTGTGGGAGGCGCTCCTGCGTGTTCCGCCGGGCGCGCTGGTCTCGTACGAGTCGCTCGCGGCGTCGCTGGGGGTGCCTCGCTCGACGCGCGCCGTGGGCACGGCGATCGGAGACAACCCCATCGCGTACCTGATCCCGTGCCACCGGGTGATCCGCAAGACGGGCGCGCTCAACGAGTACCACTGGGGGCGCGCGCGCAAGATGGCGATGATCGGCTGGGAGGCCGCGCGCAGCGAAGCGGCTACTCCGTGAACACCCGGAAGCTGTTGGCGCCGAAGCGCCGCACGGGCTCGTACGAGGTGGGCGTGGCGTCGAACACGCCGCGCTCGTAGCCCGGCATCGGCTGGTCCTCCCAGCGGAAGCTCTCGAAGACGTTGAACTCGATCACCGTGTGGACGTCGCGCGCCGCCGACGGGGTCACCGTCAGGTCGACGGGGAAGTACAGCGCCGTCTCGTCGTTCTCGATGGCCGTGCGGATGGGCGACCCCGTGGGCGCCGTGGGCACCGGGGCGCCGGCCGTTCCCTCGAGCGGGAACTGCAGGCCCGCGGTGCGGAACACGTAGCGGAACCAGCCGCGCTGGCGCGTGGCGCCGTCGATCGTGGTGTCGCGGCTGAGCACCTGCACGTTGTCGAACTCGCCCGGCGCCGTCGCCACGGTCGTGTGCATCGTGGCCGACACGACGTAGCGCACGTGCGTGAGCACCACGCGCCCGACGGTGTAGCGCCCCGCGCGCAGCGACGACGTGGGCGCCGAGCCGACGACCGTGTCGTCGCCGTCGTTGTAGCCCGCCTCGACGAATCCCGTGCCGTGGTCGAACACGTGGAGCGGCTGCGTGTCGTCGGCCGACCGCAAGAGGTCGAAGCTGCGGATGCCGTTGCGGTGCATGCGCGGCGTCTGCCCCGCGAGCCCGTCGGCGTGGGCGAAGCGCGCGGCCGTGGCGCGCACGTGGATGAACACGCGCGCGCGCCCGTCGCGCGCGTC
>JBDHVF010000931.1:0-3531 GCA_039809605.1 Polyangiales bacterium
CGACGGGTACGTCCGGCGCGTCGGGCACGTCGGTCGCGGCGTCGGAGGGGCCCGCGTCGACGCCCGCGTCCTCGAGGGGATGGATGGCCGAGAGGTCGTAGGTCTCGTTCCACCACGAGCAGGTGCGGGGCTGGCAGCCGCCGATCGCGATCGCCATGTGGGCGCGGTCGTGGCGCACGAGCGCGTGGAACGCGCGCGACGTGACGGCGTCTTCGACGCGCGCGAACGACGACGCGCGCGGGTCGAACACCTCGTTGCTGAGGTCACACTCGGTGCGGCCCGAGCAGCCCTGGTTGACGAGCACGCGCCCGTCGGCGAGCTTGATCGCGCGCGCGCCCACCCGCACCTGCGTCATCGACGGCCCCGCGACGAAGCGCGCGCCCGCGGGGTCGAAGAGCTCCGTCGAGCGCAGAAAGGTCGTGCAGGCGCCGTCGGGGCACCCGCCGCCCACGAGCACCCTGCCGTCGTCGAGCAGGGTCGCGAAGTGCCCGCCGCGCGGCGTCGACATGGGCGCGGGCGACGACCACCGGTCGGCCGCGGGGTCGTAGACCTCGGCGCTCGCGAGCACGCCCGCGCAGGTGATCGACGTGCAGCCGCCGGCCACCAGCACGCGCCCGTCGGCCAGGAGCACCGCCTCGGCGCGCCCGCGCGCGGCGAACATGCTCGCGCCCTGCGTGACGCGTCGCGTGGCGGGGTCGAAGAGCTCGACCCTCGCGGTGCACCGGGCGCCCACGCACCCGCCGGCGAGCAGCACGCGCCCGTCGCGCAGTCGCACGCTCGCGATGCCCGCGCGGGCCTCGGCGAGGTCGCCCGCGGCGTCGAAGGTCGCGCCCGCGGGGTCGTACACGCGCACCGAGGTGGTGGCGGCGTCGCACGCCGGGTCGGTGCAGCCGCCCGCGACGAGCACGGCGCCCGACGCGAGGCTCTCGGCGACGTGAAAGAAGCGCGCGACGGCGTCGTCGCCCGCGCGCGACCAGGTGCGGGTCGCGGTGTCGAGCGCCTCGGCCTCGCGCAGCACGGTGCGGCACGCGGGCAGCGTGAGGTCGCCGCTGCACACCGACGCCGAGCAGCCGCCGGTGGCGAGCACGCGGCCGCTCGGCAGCACGTTCGCGGCGGCGTAGAAGCGCCCGAAGGACATGTCGGCCGTCGAGGTCCAGTCGGGGTCGACGAGCGCGGGCAGCTCGAGCGAGGTGAGGTCGATGCGCACCACGAGCTGGTCGCCGCGCGCGACGACCTCGCCGGTCACCCGGTGGCCCATGCCGTCGACGGCCACGGGCCTCCCGGCGCGCAGCCACGCGCGGCCCTGGCGGTCGACGGCCTCGATCGAGTTGCCCGCCTGGCGCACGGCGGCGATGCCGGGCCCGCGGCGCAGGCGAAAGGTCCACTCCCGCGGCGCCGCGCGCGAGCGCACGAGCAGGTACTCGTCGACGTGCGTGGGCGTCGATTTGTAGAGCACGTCGGTGTCGACGTAGGCGTCGGGGTACACGAGCACGCCGTCTTGCTGCGAGGCCGCGGCGGGGCGCGCGCCCACGGGCGAGAGCTCGACCCACGCGTCGGCGCGCTGGCCGCTCGCGACGCGCTGCCAGCCGTCATAGCGCGGCGGGTAGCGCGGCACGATCGTGTAGCCGGCGTTGTCGGTGCGTCGCACGCGCGGGTGGGTGAGCGAGCCGTAGTCGGGCACGAGCCGCCCGTCGTCGCCCGTCGCGAAGCGCGCCCCCGCCACGAGGCGGAACCACCCCTGCGTCTGGGGGAACCACTCGCGCGCGAGGTCCACGGTGCGCGCCGGTGGCGCGGCGACGGCGGGGGGCGCCGGCGCGTGCGCGGCGGGCTGCGCGAGGGCGCTCGGCGTGAGGGCGAGCGCGCACAGCGCGGCGGCGAGGCGTGTGGTGATGGGCATCGCCGCGCGACTCTGGCGTCGGGCGCGGGGGCGCGACTTGACCTCGGTCAGAACTGCACGGTGCGGTCGGCGTACTCGGCGTCGCGGATGGAGCCGCGCGGGCGGTAGAACTCGCGCCAGAGGTAGAGGTAGCCCTCGAGCAGGCGCTCGGGGGACATCTTCGCGGGCCGGAACACCACGTTGGCGTCGTTGTACTTCGACCAGTCGCGGTGCAGGATGCGCCCTTCGGCCTCGAGCCGGTGCCACGCGGGCGTGCCGGGGTACGGGGTGAAGATCGCGAACTCGGCCTTGCGCACGCCCGCGGCGTCGGCGAACTCGAGCATGCGGTCGAAGACGCCCTCGTCGTCCTCCTCGTTGCCCACGAGGAAGGAGGTGTACGGGTCGATGCCGTGCTCGCGCGCGCGGCGCACGGCGTCGCGGGCCTTGCGGAAGGCCTCGGGGTCGCGGCCCGTGAAGGCCTTGCGGGTGATCGGGTCGAAGCCGCCCACCAGGTAGAACATCTTGATGCCCGCGCGGGCGAGCTTCTCCCAGAGCCACGCGGGCGTGGCGAGCAGCAGGGGCATGCTGACGCCGATGTAGCTCACGCAGCGCAGGCCCTCCTCGGCGATGGCGTCGAGCACGTACCCGAGGTGCCGCTGCGCGCCCGCGGTGGGCAGAAAGCTCGTGTCCTCGGTGAGCGACGCGAGGCGGCCGCGCGTGGCGAGCTGCCGGAGCTGCCCGACCACGTGCTCGACGGGCAGGTGGCGCATCGGGCGCCCCATGCTCGTCGGCAGGATGCACGCGTCGCAGCGCAGCGGGCAGCCGCGGGTGACCTGCACGGGGAAGTCGTCGGGGCGGTACCGCTCGGTCTCGCGGCCCCAGTAGAGGTCGAGGCGGGGCAGCGGCAGGGTCGAGAGGTCGGCGGGCGACTCGCCCGCGTAGCGGGGCTTGAGCTCTCCGCGGCGCGCGTCGGCGAGCACGTCGAGCCAGGCCACCTCGCCCTCGCCCGTGACCACCGCGTCGGCGTGCGCGCCGGCCTCGTCGGGCATCGACGTGGGGAAGATCCCCCCCATCACCACGCGCCTTCCGCGGGCGCGGAAGGCGTCGGCGAGCTCCATGGCGCGCCGGGCCGACGGGGTGAAGCACGAGATGGCGACGAGGTCGATGCCGTCGTCGTCGAGGCCCACGTCGTCGACGCGGTCGTCGCGGAAGTCGAACTCCCACTCGGGCGGGGTGACCGCGGCGAGGCACGCGATGCCGAGCGACGGGGGGCCGAAGTACTCGTTGGCGGGCACGTGCTCGCGCAGCTCGGGGTGCGCCTCGGCGTGGCGCGCGAAGCGGGGGTAGACGAAGCGGACCTTCATGCGATCCTCCCGTAGGCGAAGGGGGCGTAGGCGTCGTCGCTGAGGCGGGTGACGGCGCGCTCGTCGGCGTCGAGGGCGCGCAGCTCGTCGAGCTGGCGCTGTCCCTCGCGGCACATGAGCTCGACGGCGAAGTCGGCCACGTCGGCGGCGCCGGGCTCTCGCAGCGCGCGGTCGAGCGAGGCCCGCGCGGCGAGCGAGCACACCTCGGCGCGCGCGAGGCGCAGCGCGAGGAGCTGCCGCTGCGTCGCGCGCACGCCCAGCTCCGCGCGGTACGCGGCGGCCACGGCGTCG
>JBDHVF010000932.1:0-3530 GCA_039809605.1 Polyangiales bacterium
AGGTGTCGACGAGGCCGTCGATGTTCTTGAGCCCCGCGAGCTGCGTGCGCGGCACGCGGATCTTGAGCTCGCGCATCGACGCGTTGACCACCTCGACGATGTCGAGGCTCGACGCGCCGTAGTCCGACATCGGGCGGCTCGGGTCGACCTCGCGGCCGTCGAGGTCCTGGAGGTTGCGGCGCATGTGCTTCAGCACGACTTGAAGGATCTGGTCACGTTCCATGGGTGCGTCTGCCTCGTCGATGGGGGGGTGGGGGTGATGTCAGCTCCACGCGTAGCGCCGCCGGAAGCCCTTCGCGCCCTCGAGCACGAGCAGCCCGCGGCCCGCGTACTGCTCCTCGTAGGCGCCGGGCACGACGTCGCGGTCGACGGTGAAGTCGGCGCGTCCGTCGCAGGCGTCGCGCGCGCGCTCGACGCGGTCGAAGTCGTCGACGGTCACCGGGCGCCGCGAGGCGAGGGCCGCGTCGAGGCCGAGCGAGCGCGCCCGCGCGGCGGCGTCGAGGCCCACGCGCGCGCTGTAGAACTCGCCCTGCGAGCCCGAGCCGTACGCGAAGAATGACAGCCGGTCGCCCGCGGCGGGGCCCCGCGGGTCGGTGAGGTGGCCGAGCAGCGACACGAAGTTCGACGCGCCGTACGCCGTGCCGATGCGCGCGCCGAGGCGCAGCCCCGGGCGCACCGTGGCCTCGAAGTGCTCCCGCACCCGCGCCTCGTCGGTGACGCCCGCGCGCTCGAGCATCGCGCGGTGCGCGAGGAGCGTCATGCCCGGCACCGGCGCGTGGTAGACGTGGCGCGCGAAGTCCGCGAGGTAGTCGACCTCGCCGGCGCGCCGCGCGAAGCACTCGTACGCGCCGTCGAGGGCGTCGAGGTACGCGTAGAGGCTGAGCTCTGCGTCGGTCACCTCGTCGCGCATCGTCGGGCGGAACACGTCGGCCACCTCGGAGCACCAGTACCCCGCGCGCTCGGGCTCGAGCTCGAGCACCTTCGGGTCGGCGCTCACGAGCATCGCCACGCCGCAGCCCCCGCCGCCCGCGTGCACCGTGCCCTCGTCGCTGCGGTGCGTGAGGTCGGCGCACACCACCAGCGCCTTCTTGCCCGGTCGCAGCCCCGCGCGCACCCACAGCGCCGCGGCCTCGAGCGCCGCCACGCCCGCGTAGCACGCGCCCTTGGCCTCGAAGCCCGCGCAGTCCGCGGGCAGCCCGCAGTGGCGGTGCACCCAGCTCGAGAGGGGCTTGCCGAGGTCGGGCGCCGACTCGGTGGCGGCGATCACGAGCTCGACCTCGCGGCGGTCGTCGTCGGTGAGCACCGTCCTCGCGGCGTTGACGGCGAGCGTGACGGCGTCCTCCCAGGGCGGCACGACGGCGCGGGCCTCGACCATCACCTGCCGACGGAGCTGCTCGGTGTCGACGCCGCGCGCCGCGGCGATGGCCTGCGCGTCGGCCACGAGCCTCCCTGCGTAGAGGCCCAGCTTCTCGATCCCGACCTTCATGAGAGCATCTCCTCGGGGGCGCGTCGCGCCCGCAGCTCCGCGGCGTCGAGCTCGACGCGCTCGAACGGGTACGTCGGCAGCGAGACGCGCCGACATCGGCTCGCGTCGCGCGGCCCGAGGTCGACTTCGAAGCCGTCGACGAACGCTCGCGCGAGGTCGTCGAGCGACGTCGCCTCGGGCGCGGGCTCAGTGCGTCGCGGCCCGCTGCCGACGAGCACCTCGGGCGCGTCGCGCCCCTCGGCGAAGCGCGCGAGGCTGTCGCAGAGCCCCGCGACCGTGTCGCAACGAACCGCCAGCCGGTGACGGAACACCGCGCGCCCCGTGTTCGCCGTGAAGGCGATGTCGCCGAGCGACGCGTCGGGCGCGCCCGCGAGCGAGGCCGCGTACCGACCCGCGAGCCGGCGCAGCGCCGCGTCGCTGCGGGCCGAGAGCGTGACGAGCTGCTCCGAGGCGTCGTGGGCCGAGGGCGCGGCGGGGGGCGCCTCCTCCAAGAGCACGTGCGCGTTCGCGCCGCCGAAGCCGAAGGAGCTCACGGCCGCGAGGCGCGGGACGTCTCCGCGGGGCCACGGGGTGAGCGTCGTGGGCACGACGAAGGGCGTGCCTTCGAAGGCGATCTCGGGGTTGAGCGACTCGAAGTGCAGGTGCGCGGGGATGGCCTCGCGCTCGAGGCACAGCACGGCCTTGATGAGCCCCGCGACGCCCGCGGCGGCTTCGAGGTGGCCGACGTTGGTCTTGACCGAGCCGAGGGCGCAGCGCGAGCCGTCGGCGCGCGGCGCGCCGTAGGTCTCTCGCAGCGCCTGCACCTCGATGGGGTCGCCGAGGGGCGTGCCCGTGCCGTGGGCCTCGACGTAGCCGACGCGCGACGGGTCGACGCCCGCGCGTGACACGGTGCGCTCGATGAGCGCGCGCTGCGCCCTCGCGCTCGGCGCCGTGAGCCCGTGGGTGCGGCCGTTGGTGTTGACGCCCGCGGCGCGGATCACCGCGCGGATGCGGTCTCCCGCGGCGAGCGCGTCGGAGAGGCGCTTGAGCGCGACGAGCCCGCAGCCCTCGCCGCGCACGTAGCCGTTGGCCCGCGCGTCGAAGGTCTTGCAGCGCCCGTCGGGGGACATCATGCCCGCGCCCGAGAACGCGACGGTGATGTCGGGCGCGAGGATCGCGTTGACGCCCCCGGCGAGCGCGAGGTCGGCGGCGCCGCTCCGCAGCGCGTCGCAGGCCATCGAGAGCGCGACGAGCGCCGACGAGCACGCGGTGTCGACGGCGACGCTGGGGCCGTGCGCGTCGAAGAAGTACGAGAGCCGGTTGGCCGCGACGCTGTTCGCCACGCCCACGCCGGCCCGCGCGGGCGCGCCGCGCAGGAGCTTGTAGTGGTCGCTCGTCGCGAGCCCGACGAAGACGCCCATCGAGCTGCCCGCCACGGCGCGCGGCGCGATGCCCGCGTCTTCGAGGGCCTCCCACGCGACCTCGAGCAGCAGGCGGTGCTGGGGGTCGGTGGCGGCGGCCTCGGCGGTCGAGAGGCCGAAGAAGCCCGCGTCGAAGCGGTCGAGGTCGCGCACGAACCCGCCCCAGCGGGTCGTCATGCGCCCGGGCTCGTCGCCCGTGGGGTCGTAGAACGCGTCGACGTCCCAGCGGTCGGGGGGCACCTCGGTCACCGCGTCGCCGCCGCGCGCGAGCAGCGCCCAGAAGCGCTCGGGCGAGTCGGCGTCGCCGGGGAAGCGGCACCCCATGCCCACGATCGCGACGGGCTCCTCGCGCCATGCGGGTGACGGCGCCGACGGCGTTCGCTCGGCGGGAGCCTCCGCGACGCGGCGCACGAGCTCGCCCGCGAGCCGCGCGACGGTGGGGTGGTCGAAGAGCAGCGTCGCGGGGAGCGGTCGGTCGATCGCGCGCGAGAACGCGTTGCGCAGCTCCACGGCCGCGAGCGAGTCGAAGCCCGCCTCGCGCAGCGGCGCGTCGTCGGGCGGCGCCTCGCCGGCGATGCCCAGCCGCGCGACCACCTCGCGGCGCACGTGGTCGATCGCCGCCGCGAGACGCTCGCGCGGGGGCA
>JBDHVF010000933.1:0-3530 GCA_039809605.1 Polyangiales bacterium
CAGGGCCCGTCGCTCACGCCGCGCGCGGCGCCCGCGCCCCTGCCCGTGTCGGCCGAGGGGGCGCTGCCGCCGCTGCCGGTCGCGACGGGCGCGCCGTCGCGCCTCGCGCAGCTCGTCGAGTCGATGCCCTCGGAGCCCAACCCCTGGGCCACCGAGGTGCGTCAGCGCGAGGTCGCGCTGCCCGTCGCCTTCGCCGCCGCGCCGCCCGCGGGCGACGCGGAGCAGACGCTCGTCGCGCGCCCGAAGCCTCGGGTCGACGACGACGGCGCGACGCTCGTCGCGGCGCCGAAGCCCGCCGTGACGCCGCTCGCGGCGCTGGTCGCTCCGATGAACGTGCCCGACAGCACCCTCGTCGCGAAGGCCCCCGCGGCGATGCGCGCGCCGCCCGCGCCGATGCCGGTGCAGGCGCCGGTGCAGGCGCCCGCGCCGCCTCGCGTCGAGGCGCGGCGCTCGACCGGGTTGGTCGTGGCCGTCGTCGCCGCGCTGGCGTTGGCGCTCGTCGCGGCGCTGTGGCTGCTGGCGAGGTAGCGCGCGACGGCGCGGCCTTGTCGATGGTCAACGCCCCTGCGCGATGTCAGGCCCGCGCCGCCCGCGCGTTGCGCCAGGGGGCGCGGCTGTGTACGACTCTTGACATGCCTCCGCGAGCGAGAAACCGCACACCCGCCGAGGCGCGAGCGCCGGCGTTGCTTGAACGGGTCGGCCTCGAGCGGTTCGTGACGATCGCGGCGGACGCGATCATCACCGTCGACCGTCGTCGGCGGATCATCAGCTTCAACCACGCGGCCGAGCAGATCTTCGGGTGGACGCAGACCGAGGTGCTCAACCGCCCCCTCGACGTGCTCATACCCGATCGCTTCAGGCACGCGCACCGGGGCCACGTGCGCGGCTTCGCCGCGGGCGACGACGCCTCGGTGCGCATGGAGGACCGGCACCGCGAGATCGTCGGGCTGCGCAAGAACGGCGAGGAGTTCCCCGCCGAGGCGGCCATCTCGAAGCTCGACGACGGGGGAGAGCTGCTCGCGGTGGTGCTGCGCGACATCACCCAGCGCGTGCAGGCCGAGCGCGAGCAGCGGCTGCTGGCCGAGGTGAGCGCGGTGCTCGCCGAGACGATCGACTACGAGGCGACGCTCACGAACATCGCCGACCTGGCCGTGCGCGACCTCGCCGACTGCTGCCTCG
This sequence comes from Polyangiales bacterium, assembly GCA_039809605.1. Taxonomy (GTDB): domain Bacteria; phylum Myxococcota_A; class Polyangia; order Polyangiales; genus CAISKJ01. The sequence goes on from JBDHVF010000933.1 coordinate 1,180, forward strand.
TCGACGTGATCGAGGGCGGCGTCGCGCGGCGCTTGAGGGTGTCTCACCGCGACCCGTCGAAGGCCGGCGTGGCCGAGGTGCTCGAGAAGATCCCCCTCGACCGCATGCGCCCGCACCTGTTCAAGTCGGTGTTCGATTCGAAGCAGGCGACGCTCGTCGAGCGGGTCTCCGACGACCTCATCGAGACGATGGCCCAGAGCGAGTCGCACGCGTCGTCGCTGCGGGCGCTCGAGATCGAGTCGTTCATGGCCGTGCCGCTGCTCGCGCGCGGCGCGCTGCTCGGGGCGCTGCTCTTCGTGTCGTCGACGCCCGGCCGGCGGTACTCCGCGAGGGACGTGCGCCTCGCCGCCGACCTCGCGCACCGCGCCGCGCTGGCCTTCGACGCCGCGAAGCTCTACCGCGCCGCGCGCGAGGCGATCCGCGCGCGCGACGACGTGCTCGGCGTCGTGGCGCACGACCTTCGAAACCCGCTGAGCTCCATTCAACTCACGGCGAAGGTGCTGGCGCGCCGCCGCATGGGGCGCTTCACCGCCGACGAGCAGGGCGACATCGAGGTCATCCTCCGCGCGTCGGAGCGCGCCAACCGGCTCATTCAAGACCTGCTCGACGTGACCCGCATGGAGGCCGGGGCGCTCACGATCGAGCGCGTGCCCGTGCCCGTGTGGCGGGCGCTGGCCGAGGTGGTCGAGAGCCAGCGCCCCAACGCGGCGGCGCGGTCGGTCGAGCTCGTGCTCGCGGGCGAGCGGGTCGCGGGCGAGCTGCGGGCCGACCCCCACCGCCTCGCGCAGGTGCTCGAGAACCTCATGGGCAACGCGATCAAGTTCACGCGGCCCGGCGGGCGCGTCACGGTGGCCGCCGCGGCGTCGCGCGACGAGGTGGTCTTCTGCGTGAAGGACACGGGCGCGGGCATCTCCGCCGGCGCGCTGCCCCACGTGTTCGACCGCTTCTGGCAGAGCGCCCGGGCCGACCGCCGCGGCGCCGGGCTCGGGCTCTCGATCTGCAAGGCGATCGTCGAGGCGCACGGGGCTGGATCCGCGCCGAGAGCGCCGAGGGCGCGGGCAGCACGTTCTCCTTCGGCATCCCGTGGGGCGCGGCCCTCGACCACTGAAGGCTTGACGATCGTGCGCTCGGTCCGCAAACGAACGTGCACGGCGGTCACCATGGAGCGACGTGACGGAGAGCCCGAGGCCGACGCGCGGCGGCGCTTTCTCGGCGCGGTGGCGGGCATCGCGCTCACGGCGTGCGCGACGACCCGCGCGACGCACGGCGAGCGGTCGGGCGAGGGCGGCGGCGAGGGCGAGGCCGAGGTCACGCCCGGCGAGGACCTCATGCAGGAGCACGGCGTCGTCGAGCGCGTGCTCCTCGTCTACGACGAGACGGCGCGGCGCATCGAGCGCGGCGAGGCCTTCGACGGCGCCGTGGTGCGCGGCGCGGCCGACATCGTGCGCCGCTTCGTCGAGGACTACCACGAGCACACCGAGGAGCAGTTCGTGTTCCCGCGGCTCGAGGCCGCGCGCAGGGAGGTCGAGCTCGTGGCGACCTTGCGGCGCCAGCACCAGCGAGGGCGCGGGCTCACCGACGACATCGTGCGCCTCTCGCAGTCGCCCGCGGGCGCCGCCGACCTCGCGCGCGCGCTGCGGGCCTTCGAGCGCATGTACCGCCCCCACGCGGCGCGCGAAGACACCGTGGTGTTCCCCGCGTTTCGACAGGTGGTCGGGCGCGGCGCGTACCGCGAGCTCGGCGAGCGCTTCGAAGAGCAGGAGCACGCGCGCTTCGGCGAGCGGGGCTTCGAGCGCACCGTGGCCGAGGTCGCGCGCCTCGAAGCGGCCCTGGGCATCGACGACCTCGCGCGCTTCACGCCGCCGTAGCGCCGCGCCGCAGCTCGCGGTGAAAGAGCTCGCGGTCGATGCCGCGCAGCCCCGAGCGGACGCCCGCGTCGCCCGCGACGAAGCCCGCGACCGCGCGCGCGACCTCGGGGTCTCGCAGCACGCGGCGGTGGCCGAGCCCCTCGGTCTCGATGACGCGCCCGGCGCGCCACGCGGCGGCCACGGCGCGGCCCTCGCCGAAGGGCACCTCGCGGTCGTCGCGGTCGTGCACCGCCATCGCCGCCACGTCGCCGCGCGGCGTGAGCGAGCGGGCGTCGAGCGACGCGCCGGGCATGCCGAGGCGGGCCTCGAGGTGCTGCTCGACGCGGCGCGCGGCGGCGGGCGGCAGCGCCACGCGGCGCGCGAAGCCCTTCACGTAGCGGCCCGGCGCGAGGGGAGGCGCCACCATCACCAGGCGCGGCGCGAGGCGCTCGCGGCTCGCGGCGACCATCGCGGCCGAGGCGCCGAGCGAGTGCGCCACCACCG
>JBDHVF010000934.1:0-3520 GCA_039809605.1 Polyangiales bacterium
CCACAGCTCATCGAGGAACCAGGCCAGCGAACGCGACATCGGGATCTGCCTCATGCGGGATGCACCTCCATGCGAGGACGCATACCACCGCATGTGGCCGCGTGGCCGCAAGGACAATCGCGCTGGCGGCGCCAACGGTATCGAGCATTTCGAAACGAGATGCGGCTCCGAAAACCTGCGAGAATTGGTCGCGCATGAAGAGAGCAACCGCCCACCCTCCCCGACGCCGCGCAGCGCTCTGGACGCTGGCGCTGTGGCTGGTGGGCGGGTGCCCCTCATCGCACTCAGCATCCAACGGCACAGGCGACGCCGCCTCTCCGAAGATGGACATCGGAGTGGCGGTCACGGATGCGCTCCTCGATGCCGGACATGAGGCATCGGATGTAGCGCCCCCCAAGGATGCGACGATCGACATCCCCGCCGAGGAATTGGACGCCGCTGACGGCGGCATGCTCGACGTGTCTCAGCAGCGTGACGCTGCGATGGATACAGACGACGTGCCGGGCGAAATGTCGTGGAGGCCCGACGTGCCGGCCTGCCACATCTTTGGTGCAGGCCGGACCGGATTGCCTTGTGATATGGAACACGTTGACCTTTGCCTTGAAGAAGAACGCCCAGGCTTTTGGTGGGGATGTTACTGTGGATGTACCGAGTGGGGGCAGTGGACCTGCAATCCCGGAGGTTTTGATGAGAGGCCATGCCCCGTGGATCCCCCGATGGAAGGGGCGGAATGCGGCCAGAATGACATCGCGGAGTCTTGTTCGTACGGCATCGATCTGCGGTGTACTTGCCCCCGAGCAGACCCGGACTCGGGTGTGCGACAGTGGCATTGCACGCATCAGCCGAGCGCTTGCGTCACCGCCAACCACGACCCCGTGGCCGACGCGGGGGGGCTGCCGATGGACGCGCGGCTCTCGGACCTGACGCCGGAGCAGGTGCGGCGATGGTGCCAGTGGGTCTTCGATCGGCGAGGGTTTCGCCCTGGAACGGACTTCCCGATCTACCCCGAGGAGGTGCCCGGCTACGCGTCGTCGCGCTATGGGAGCCTCTCGTGCGGCGGGCCGTTGAGGGCGTGCATGCAGACGCTGCCGCTGGATCTGTGTGTGCAGAACATCCTGCGCGTGCCGCGCTGCGAGGCCACGGTGCAGGATCTGAGCGACTGCGTGGCGACCATGGTCAACCACTGCTTTCGCGTCGGGCGCGGGTGCGCGAGCCTGAGGGCGGCGCCCAACTGCCTCCAGACGATCGTGCAGGTCGACACGCGCAGCGGCTGCTCCACGCCGCTGCGGTGAGCGACGCGATCACTCCGCGACCGAGACGACGATCTCGCCGCGGGCGGGGTACACTTCGAGGCGTGAGCTCCCCCGCACTTCAACACCCGCCGACACACGACCTGCCGGGCGCGGCTGACGCCGAGCGCACGAGCGCGATGCTCGGTGACGTGCTCGACAAGCTCGACGCCTTTCGACGGCGCGAGGGCCCCGTGTGGGCGATGCTCCGGCGGTTCTATGAGAACGCCGACCACCCCGAGATCGCGCGGCGCCTCGCGGAGCATCCCGAGTCGGCGTTCGTGCTGCTCGAAGCGGTGCCGATCGTGCGCTCGCTCTTCGGCCCCTCCGCGACGCTCGCGCTCGGGCTGCCGGTGTTCTGGAAGGACGAGCCCGAGGTGCTGGTCGAGGTTCGCTGCCCCGACCTCGCCGTCGACGACGCGATGGGGCGCGTGGAGCGGCTCTGGGAGGCGATCGACGCGCTTGGCCATGAGCGCGCGCAGCGGCTCCACTTCGACGCGAGGTGACCAGGAGCCTGACGCGTTCGCGCTGGACGCTGGACCACGTCGCGAAGCTCCGATGAACAACCTGCCCATCGATGCGCGCGCCGCGCCGTCCCGGAGTCACTCCGCGACCGAGACGACGATCTTGCCGCGGGCGCGCCCGCCCATGCTCTTGCGGTGCGCGTCGGCGAGGCGGTCGAGCGGGAACACCTCGTCGATCTGCGCGCGGAACATCTTCTTCTCGTAGAGCCCGCCGAGCCAGCGCAGGCCCTCGGCGTCGGGCTTCATCATCACGCCGCGCACGCGGCGCCTGCCCACGAGCGCGCCCGCGAGCTGGCGTGAGAACACGCGCCCGTCGGGCATGGTGCTCACGTACACGCCGCGCTTCGTGAGCCACGGGGTGAAGCGCGCGGGGGACTCTCCCCCCACGCAGTCGAGGATCACGTCGTAGTCGCCGCCCGCGTTCAGGGTCGTGGTCTTCGTGTAGTCGATGACCTCGTGGGCGCCGAGGCCCGAGACCATCTCGGTGTTACGACCCGAGCACACGCCCGTGACGTGCGCGCCCGTGGCCCGCGCGATCTGCACGCCGAAGTGGCCGACGCCGCCCGACGCGCCCACCACCAGCACGCGGTAGCCGTCGGCGCCCGACAGCGGCATGCGCGCCTCGTCGCGCAGCCCCTGCAACGCGGTGAGTGCCGCGAGGGGAATGGACGCCGCCTCGTGCCAGCTCATGCCCTCGGGCACCTTCGCGGCGGTGCGCGCGTCGAAGGCCACGTGCTCGGCCGACGCGCCTCCCTTGCGGCCGGGGATGCGCGCGAACACGCGGTCGCCGGGCTTGAACTCGCCCGCTCCGCGCTCGACCTCGCCCGCGATGTCGTGACCCGGCACGTACGGCAGGCCCGGCTTCGCGACGTTGAAGGGGAACTCGCCCTGCGCGATCTTCCAGTCGACGGGGTTCACGCTGGAGGCGCGCACCTTCACGAGCAGCTCGCCCTCGCGGGGGGTGGGCTCTGGCTGCTCGGTGATCTCGACGTGCTCGGGCGTTCCGTACGTGCGATAGCGCGCGACCTTCATGGCGTCTGTCTCTCCCTCGGCGGCGGCTCATCGCACGGAGCGAGCGGCGCGCGCAAGGGCCGCGCGGGCGCCGCGCGCGGCGGGCAACGCGCTGCGCTCGGTGAGCAACGAATGCCCGGCGGGCGCGCGTTTCGAGGCGCCTTCGCGCGGCCTGCGCGTTGCTCAGGGCCGTCGTCGCCCAGCGAAGGAGGGCGATTCCCACCATGACGAAGCTCCTCTCGATCGTTCCGATGATGATGGTCTTCACCGGCTGCGCGGCGACGCCCGACGACCTCGCGCCCACCGGCGAGTCGACCGAGGCGATCACCGCGTGCCGCGCGGTGCCCAGGGCCCCGCCGCGCAGCTACACGTGCCGCACCTCGGCGGGCTCCGTGCCCGCGGAGTTCTACGCGTACCCCAACTCCACGGGCTCGGCCTACGACCTGTTCTACCGCCTCAACACGGCGTGGTACTACGCGTGGCTCGACCTGCCGCAGGACGCGGGCGCGTGCACCGACACGCACTACACCAACTGGCGCTTCCGCGTGGGCTCAGCCACGTGCAACCTCAACGTGCGCGAGTCGTTCGACGGTCACCAGCTCCTCTACCTGGGCTCGTGCACCGACGCCTCGCTGAACATGACCTGCGGCGGCAACTGGTAGCGGCTCATACCAACCGCAGGTCAATCTGGCCGCT
>JBDHVF010000935.1:0-3520 GCA_039809605.1 Polyangiales bacterium
CCACGAGCAGGTGCGCGCCGCGGTCGACGCCGAGGTCGCCGAGGTCGACCGAGGCGCTCATCACCGCGCCTTCGCGAGGCGCGCGGCGGCGCCGTCGAGCCACGCGTCGAGGGTGCCGAAGCGGTCGCACGCGCGCTCGAGCTGCGCGTAGCCCGTGGTGCGCGCGGGGCGCCAGGCCTTGAGGCCCTCGAGGTCCATGAGCGGGCGCGCCTCGGGGTCGTCGTAGCGCATGCCGAGCAGGAGCTCGGTGAAGCGGTCGACCTTCGCCGCGGGGGCGCCGTCGAGCACGGTGAAGTTGCAGTGGTCGTAGGGGGGCGTCTCGGCCACCACGCGCAGCGCGCCCTCGCGCACGGTCCCGTCGCGCGCGAAGGCCAGGGCGTTGGCGTCGAGCACGCAGCACGCGTCGGCCTCGCCGGCGACGAGCGCGCGCGCCGCGTCGCGCTCGCCGCCCACGTGGTCGCCGTGCTTGCCCGCGAGCACGTCGTTCACCTGCACCGCGAAGTCGCGGCGCGGCTCGAGCCCCCGCTCGGCCAGGAGGAGCAGGGGGATGATCGTGGCCTGCGGCGAGTCGTCGGCGCCCACGGCCACGCGGCGCCCGCGCAGGTCGGCGACCGAGCGCACGTCGCCGTCGGAGCGCGCGAGCACGACCGAGGTGAGGTCCTGGTCGGTGTCGCGCATCGCGAGGGCGCGGGCCTCGCGGCCGAGGCGCGCGGCGAGGCGCACGGTCTCGAGCCACGCGAGCGGGGAGTTCCACGCCACGTCGACCTGGCCGCGGAGGTGCGCCTCGACCTGGCGCTCGTAGTTGGTGAAGAGCACGTAGTCGAACGCGAAGCCGCGCCGGGCGAACCAGCGCTGAAAGCCGTCCCAGATCGTGACCACCCTGGCGTCGTACGCCACGGCGCCCAGCACGAACGCGTCGCTCATCGAGACCTCCCTCTCACCCGAACAGCGGCATGCCGCAGGCCGCCTTGCCGATGAAGTCGTAGAGCGCGTCGCTGGTGGGCGCCATCACCGCGCCGGCCCGCGCGTCGCGGAACGGCCGCTCGACGCCCGCCTCGCCGCGGAACGCCGCGCCGCCGCACACGCGCATCGCGAGGTCGGTCACCTCGAGCGCCACGTCGTTGCACCCGGCCTTCACCTCGAGCACGCGCAGCATCGCGTCGGGCCTCGCGCGCTCGAGCGCGTCGAGCGCGTCGAGCCACAGGCCCCGCGCCATGTCGGCCTTCACGCGCATCTTCGCCACGTACGCGCGCACCGTGGCGAGGTCCGCGGGGGCCTGCCCCGAGTGGGCCCAGCGCGCGCCCGAGGCGTGCGCCGCGGTGCGGGCGATCGACGACTCCATGATCCCCAGCGAGCACGCGGCGTTCATCGCGCTGAACGCGGGGAGCACGACCTCCATCATCACGGCGAAGCCCTTGCCGTCGTCGCCGAGGCGCGCCGACTCGGGCACCACCACGCCGTCGGCGTTCACGGGCGTCGAGTCGTTGCCCCGCAGGCCCAGCCCCGTGAACGGCCCCTCGACGGTGAGGCCCTTCGCGCCCCGCGGCACGAGCCAGACGGTGCTCGCCTCGGCGCCCTCGACGGGCCGCGACGACCACACGTACGCGGTCGCGTGGTTGGCCGACGTGACCCAGCTCTTGGTCGCGTCGAGGCGCACGCCCCCGTCGACGCGCGTGGCCGTCGAGGTCGGCGCCCAGAACATGCTGCGCGAGCCCGCCTCGCTGAAGGCGAGGGTGCTGAGGTGCCTGCCCGCGGCGACCTCGCGGCGCGTGGCGGCGTCGCCGTGGCGCTCGATCACCAGGGCGCCCGCGTAGTGCATGCAGACCACCATGGCGGTCGACGCGCACTCGCGCGCGAGGCGCTCGACGGACTCGGCCGCGGCGCGCAGCCCGAGCCCGTGGCCGCCCACGTCGGCCGACGAGACGAGGCCCAGCAGCCCCTCGCGCGCGGCGGCGTCGAGGGCCTCGCGGGGGAAGCGCCCCTCGCGGTCGACGGCGGCGGCGTGCTCGGCCGCGACGGCGGCCACGCGCTCGAGCGCGGTGCGAAGATCGAATGACGACATGCGTTGATCCTCCCGTTCAAGGTCAGGCGTAGGAGACCGAAGAGACTTCGAAGCCCGCGTCGTCGATGGCCTCGCGGATGCGCGCCTCGTCGAGGGCACCCTCGTCGAAGGTGAGGTCGGCGCGGCCCACCTCGACGCGGCGCTCGGTGACGCCGGGGAGGCGGTCGAGCACGCGCTCGACGGACGCGACGCAGCCGCCGCAGTGCATGCCGGTGATGGTGAGGTTCGCGCGCTTCATGGCTCAATCCTTTGCCCGGGGGGCGACCTTGTCGAGCCACCGACCGAGGTCGGCGAGCACCTCGTCGCGGTTGGTCTCGTTGAGCATCTCGTGGCGGCCTCCCTCGTAGACGCGCCAGGTGATGTCGCGCACGCCCGCGGCGTTCCAGTCGCGCACGAGGCGGTGCAGGCCCTTGAGGTTGCCGTTCACCGGGTCGGCGCTGCCCGCGAGCACGTAGACGGGCAGGTCCTTCGGCACGCGCGCGAGGTTCTTCGGGTCGGCGAGGCCGGGCAGCGCGTCGAGCAGGTCGATCCAGAGCTGCGTGCTCACGTCGAAGCCGCACCACGGGTCGGCGATGTACCTGTCGACCTGCGCGGGGTCGCGGCTCAGCCAGTCGTACTCGGTGCGCGCGGGCTTGAACGCGCGGTTGAACTCCCCGAACGAGAGCTTGGTGAGCAGCGGGCTCGGCGCGCGGGCTCCGAGGCGCCAGCGCTCGAGACGCGCCACGGCGCGGCCGATGGGGGCGAGGGGGTTCGCGACGCCGCTCGACGAGCCCGAGATCACCACGACCCGAAACGACGCGCCCCGTTCGAACATCGCCTGCTGCGCGATGAAGGCGCCCATGCTGTGCGCGAAGAGCACGAGGGGCGCGCCGGGGTGCTCGTCGAGGGCGCGCCTGCCCACGGCCTCGAGGTCGTCGAGCACCGCGCGCCAGCCGTCGCGCTCGGCGAAGAACCCGCGGCGAGAGACCTCGCCCGCGGTGCGCCCGTGCCCGCGGTGGTCGTGGGCGTACACCGCGAAGCCCTCGCGCGTGAGGAACTCGGCCAGCGGCGCGTAGCGGGCCGCGTGCTCGGCCATGCCGTGGCTCACCTGCACCACGCCGCGCACGGCGCCGCCCTCGTCGGGCAACCATCGGTAGACGTAGAGGCTCGCGCCGCCGCGCTCGAGCGTGAAGGGAGACTCGCGCATGGCCGCGAACAGTACCCGCGAAGGCCCCTCGCGTGGAGGGGGAAGCGATGTGATACACAGCCGCCCGTGACCGACAGCTCCCGGCTCTACTTCGCGATCGTGCTCGGCGCGCTGGCGATCGCCGCGCTGCTCGCGGGCCTCGTGCCCCTGCTCTCGGCGCGCGCCGACGGCGGCGCCCGCCTCGGCGCGGCGGCGTGGCTGGCGCTGCTGGTCGCCTGGCTCGCGGGCGCCGCGCACCTGGCCGCGTCGCGCTCGCTGCGGGCGTGGCACGT
>JBDHVF010000936.1:0-3519 GCA_039809605.1 Polyangiales bacterium
AGGCGGTGAAACCGAGCCCATGGAGCTACGCCGAACTCCGGCGCGCGCGCCGCGTTTCACACGCGTCGGGCCCCGCTCTCGCGAATCCTCACGAGCACCGCACCGGCCGCGGCGACGGCAGCGCGATCCGCGGGCGCGCGGGGTCGCACCAGCGGGGGTCGTCTCCGCGCACGGTGCCGAGCGCGCCGATCGCGCGCGCCACGGCGTCGCGCAGCACCGGCGAGGCCACGATCGCGTCGTCGGTGAGCGGCTCGACGAGGCGCCGCCCGAAGGTGCCCCGCGCGAGGTAGTCGCTCGTGGCGACCGTGAGCGTGTCGTCGTCGCCCACGGGGCGTCCGTCGTCGCGCGTGAGGCGCACCGCGAGGCGCCCCCCCTCGCACACCCCCGCCGCGCGCAGGCCCGAGAGCACCAGCGTGCCGCCGTCGTCTTGCGCGTTGTGGGACAGCGCCTCGCGCAGCGACGAGGCGCGCATGCGCACCGTCACGAGGCGGTTGTCGAAGGGCAGCACGGTGTAGAGCTTGCCGTAGTCGAGCGGGCCCTCGCCGAGGTCGGCGCGCACGCCGCCCGCGTTGGTGATCGCCACGTCGGCGCCCGGCACCGCGGCATGCATCATGTCGGCAACGAGGTTCGCGAGCGGAGACTCCTCGTGGTAGCGCGAGCGCAGCGCCGTCGCGACCGTGACGCCGAGGGGCCTCGCCTCGACCGCGCGCGCGGCCTCGAGCGCCGGGGCCACCACGTCGCGCACGGCCCGGTCGGGCTCCACGGCGTCGCCCTCGTACTCGCCGGGCGCGCACGCCGAGGGGTCGGGCTCGTCGCGCTGCGAGCGCCCGCAGACGTTGTGCGGCGCGAACACGCGGCGGCCGATCACGCGGCCCGTGGCCACGTCGACCGTGAGGTCCACGCGCCCGAAGGCCTGCCCGTTGGCGAACGACTCGACCACCGGGATGCCGTTGACCACGTGCGCGACCCCGCGGTGCGTGTGGCCCGCGACGATGACGTCGACGCCGCCCGTGGGGAGCGCGCGCGCGACCTGGAAGATCTCCTCGTCGGGGTCGCAGGTGTGCAGGTCGTCGGGGTCGTCGAAGCGCCGGCACCCGCCGCCCGCGTGGGCGAGCACGACCACCACGGCGGCGCCCCCGCGCCGCAGGGCCTCGGCGCGCGCGCGGATCGTCTCGGCGAGCGGTCGCATCGCGAGGCCGCGGAAGTTGGCCGTCAGGGTCGTGTGCGGCGTCGCCTCGGTGCTCACGCCCACCAGGCCCACGCGCACGCCCGCGACGGTGACCGTGGCCGTGGGGGCGACGTTCTCCCACGCGGGCGTCGCGCCGCTCGCGGCGTCGACGATGTTGGCCGCGAGGAAGGGGAAGCGCGCCTCCCGGATGCGCGCCCGCAGGGCGCCGCGGGGGTCTTCTTCGGGCGTGCGCGCGAAGTTGTCTTCGCCCGCGGGCCCGTAGTCGAACTCGTGGTTGCCGACCGCGGCGGCGGCGTAGCCGAGGGCGTTGTAGGCCCGCACCACCGACGCGCCCTCGTCGAGGTTCGACGCGAGCGTGCCTTGAAAGAGGTCGCCCGCGTCGACGAGCAGCACGGCCCCGTCGCGCTCGCGCGCCCGGCGCAGGTTCGCCAGGTGGCCCCCGAGCCAGGGGAGCATCGCGAGGCGGCCGTGCAGGTCGCTCGTGCCGACGACGGAGAGCACGACGCGGCGGCGCGTGGCGTGGGGCGCGGGCTGGCGCGACGCGCAGGCCGCGACGACGAAGAAGAGAAGGGCGGTGCTTCGCACGGGCGGAGGGTAACGCACGACACATCCGCCGGGACGGCGTTTTCGTCGCGGCGACGTTTGCGGTATACGAAGCGCCCCACGATGACCACCGCGGCAGGCAAGCGTCCGCTCTCACACCTCGACTGGCTCGAAGCCGAAGCGATCCACATCATGCGAGAGGTCGCCGGGCAGTGCGCGAATCCCGTGCTGCTCTTCTCGGGCGGCAAGGACTCCGTCTGCATGCTTCGCCTCGCGGAGAAGGCCTTCAGGCCGGGGAGGTTCCCCTTTCCGCTCATGCACATCGACACGGGGCACAACTACCCCGAGGTCACGGCCTTCCGCGACAAGCGCGCCGCGGAGCTCGGCGAGCGCCTCGTCGTGCGCTCGGTCGAAGACTCGATGCGCCGCGGCACCGTGGTGCTGAAGTCACCCGGCGAGCCGCGCAACAAGCACCAGTCGGTGACGCTGCTCGAGGCCATCGAGGAGTTCGGCTTCGACTGCTGCATCGGCGGCGCCCGCCGCGACGAGGAGAAGGCCCGCGCCAAGGAGCGCATCATGAGCTTCCGCGACGAGTTCGGGCAGTGGGACCCCAAGAACCAGCGCCCCGAGCTCTGGAACCTCTACAACGCCCGAACCTTCAAGGGCGAGAACATCAGGGCCTTTCCCATCTCGAACTGGACCGAGCTCGACGTGTGGGAGTACATCGCCCGCGAGGGGCTGGAGCTTCCGTCGATCTACTTCGCCCACAGGCGCCCGGTGGTGCGCAGGGGCGGCGCCCTCGTGCCCGTGACCAGCGTCACGCCCGCGCGGCCGGGCGACGAGGTGGTCGAGCTCTCGGTGCGCTTCCGCACGGTGGGCGACATCACCTGCACGGCGCCCGTCGAGAGCGAGGCCGACACCGTCGAGAAGATCGTGGCCGAGACGGCCGCCACGACCATCACCGAGCGCGGCGCCACGCGCCTCGACGACCAGACCTCCGAGGCGTCGATGGAGCAGCGCAAGAAGGAAGGCTATTTCTGAGATGTCGTTCGAGGACCACGGGCTCCTTCGCTTCACCACCTGCGGCAGCGTCGACGACGGCAAGAGCACGCTCATCGGGCGCCTCCTCTACGACACGCGGTCGATCCTGGTCGACACGCTGAGCGCGATGGAGCGCACCTCGCAGAAGCGCGGCCTGGGCACCGTCGACCTGTCGCTGCTCACCGACGGCCTCGTGGCCGAGCGCGAGCAGGGCATCACCATCGACGTGGCCTACCGTTACTTCTCCACGGGCACGCGCAAGTTCATCATCGCCGACGCGCCGGGCCACGAGCAGTACACGCGCAACATGGTGACGGCGGCGTCGACGGCCAACCTCGCGGTGATCCTGGTCGACGCGCGCAAGGGCGTGCTCACGCAGACGCGCCGCCACTCGTACATCACCCGGCTCGTGGGCATCCCCCACGTGGTCGTGGCCGTGAACAAGATGGACCTCGTCGGCTACGACCGCGCCGCCTTCGAGCGCATCCGCGACGACTACGCGGCCTTCGCCTCGGCCGCGGGCCTCGGCGACGTGCGCTTCATCCCCATGTCGGCGCTCCAGGGCGACATGGTGGTCGAGCGCGGCGACGCGATGGGCTGGTACGACGGCCCGACGCTGCTCGAGGTGCTCGAGTCGGCGCCCGCGGCCCACACCGAGCGCAGCGAGCGCTTCCGCTTCCCGGTGCAGTACGTGTGTCGCGTGCACGACGAGGGGCTCGCCCGGGGCGTCGGCGCAGACGCCTCGC
>JBDHVF010000937.1:0-3518 GCA_039809605.1 Polyangiales bacterium
CCCTCTACCCCCGCAACGAGCAGCTCGTCGAGGTCACCGAGGCCGACGTCGACGAGGTGCTGCGCCTTGCGCTCGGCCCGCGTTGAGAGGCATTTCGAGGGCCATGACCGTCACCGCGAACGACGTCTGGGACGAGGTCGAGCGCACCCTCGACGCGCTCGCGCGCCAGCAGGAGGGCCGCGTGCTCGCCCTCGCGCGCCGGCTGCGCCCGGGGCTCACCGCCGAGGACGTGCGCAACGCCCACGACTACCGCGAGCTCGACGACTCGGATTTTCAGTACGAAGACGGCACCCTCGCGGGCCTGCTCGCGGCCCTCTCGGCGGTGAGGGCGCGACGGAGCGAGACGAAGCCATGACGAAGAAGAACTCCCCCCACGACCCCCTGGCGGCGAAGCCCTTCAAGAAGGACCTCGAGGCGCTCAAGAAGAAGCTCGAAGACGACGAGGCGCGCCGCGCCGCCGAGGAGAAGGCCCGCGCCGAGGCGGCGAAGGCGCGCGGAGAGCGCGAGGCCGCGAGGCGCGCCGCGCCCGCGCCCGCGGCGAAGAAATCCTCTTCGGTGGACGTGTGGCGGCCCGACATGGACAAGCGACTGTTCGAGGTCGCGATGTCGGGCGTCGAGCCCCTGTCACCCAAGCGCGGAGGCCGCGTGCCCGCGCGCGCCCCCGAGGTGGCGGCGAGGGAGAAGAAGCCGCGCCCCGAGGTGACCGAGCGGCAGCGACGCGCGGAGGGAGGGGCCGAGGTCCCGGTGGCGTGGACTCCCGAGGGGACCGTGCGAGGCGCACACCGCGGCAGGGAGTTCGCGCTCGAGGCGCTGGGGAGGTTCTCGCTGCCCGAGGAGACGCTCGACCTGCACGGGCTCGACCCCGTGGCGGCCTCGCTGCGGGTCGCGGAGTTCGTGCGAACCCGCAGAGCCCGCGGTCTGCGCTGTGTGTGCGTCGTCACGGGGTACGGCAAGAACTCCCCCGACGGGTCGTCGGTGCTGCTCGACGCGGTCGTAGAAACGTTGCGAGCGCCTCCCTCGTCGGGCGAGCTCGACGCGTTCGCCAGCGCGCCCGACGACATGGGCGGGCGCGGGGCGCTGCTGGTTTCGCTCCGGCACTGAACGCCCACCAGTTCCGCCCGGTGGGGGGCGGCGTTAGAGTCGCTGGAGCGCGTGCACGGAGGACCGCACGCGCGACGGCGAGGTCTTCCATCGTGGTGCACACCCGCTTCTCACTCGAAGACCTGGTCTCGCTCCTCGAGCGCTTATGCCCCTCTGTGGCGCTGACGCTCTTCGACGACCACGTGCACGCCGAGTGCAGCGAGGCGCCCTACGACGCGCGGGTGACGGGCAGCGACTCGGGCCGCCTCGCGCTCTCGTTCGTGAGCCCGCTCGGCGCGGTGGAGTCCTTCGAAGACCACTTTCCCCTCACCAAGCTCATCGCGAGCGTGGGCTCGACGGCGGGCGTGCGCGTGGTGATCGACCGCGAGCGCCTCGCGCTCGAGGCCCGCGTGGTGCACGGCGACGTCGCGCCCGGCCAGCTCGAGTCGGTGGTGCGCTGGCACCTGACCGAGCTCGTCGCGGTGTCGCGCGCGTGGCGCCGCCGCCTGGGGCTCGTGCCCGACCCCCCGTCGTCGGCCTCGGTCACCACCCTCGCCGACCTCGTGCGCACCACGCCCGTCGCGCCGCAGAAGGCGCTGCTCGTGGCCGCCGTGGGCTTCGCCGTCGCGGGCGCCGACGGCAGGCTCTCGCCCACCGAGGCCGCGCGGCTGCACACCTGGCTCACCGACGTGCCCTCGTTCGCGGCGCTCGACCAGCGGCGCGTCATCGCCGCCATCGCGACGCTCGTGGGCGACTCGGCGCGCACCCTGCTCGAGGCCCGCCGACGCCTCGACGCGCGCGAGCGCCTGCTCGCGTGGGCGCTCGCCAACGACATGGCCCACGCCGACGGCTTCTCGAGCCCCGACGAGCAGCGCTACCTCTCGAGCGTCGCGTCGATCTTCGAGCTCTCGCCCGACGACATGGAGCCCTTCATCGCCGACGCCCAGGAGCGCGCCGTGCGCCGCGAGACCCCGATGATCCCGCCCGCCGTGGTGCAGCACTGATCACGGCGACGGCGCCCCCGCGCGCACCCACGCCTCGACCGCGGCCATCTCCTCGGGCGCGAGCGCGGCGCCCTGCATCGGCATGCGCGGCCCCATCGCGTCGCCGCGCAGCCTCGCCATGAGCACGCCCTCGTCGACGCGCCCCGGCACCACGTAGGCGCCGTACGCCTGCGAGCGCCCGTGCGCGAGCG
The DNA here is from genome assembly GCA_039809605.1 of Polyangiales bacterium. Taxonomy (GTDB): domain Bacteria; phylum Myxococcota_A; class Polyangia; order Polyangiales; genus CAISKJ01. The sequence continues at coordinate 2,276 of JBDHVF010000937.1, forward strand.
ACTCGTACGTCGCGCGCCAGTCGCAGCGGCGCAGGGTGAGGCCCCCGGCGGCCATCGCGTGGCAGCTCACGCAGCGCGTGTCGATCACCGCGCGCTGCATCGCCGAGAGCGCGTCGGTGCGGCGCGCGAGGTCGGCGCAGCGCCGCTCGACCTCGGCGGGGTCTTCGACGGGCGGCGCCGTCACCGCGGGCGGCGGCACCTGCAGCGCGCTCGCGCCGTAGCGCACCTGGTAGACCGCCCCGCCCACGTCGTCGCTCACCAGGAGCGACCCGTCGGCGGCCACCACGAGGCCCATGAGGTGGCCGTGCGGGCGGCCGGGGCGCTCCTCCCAGCCCGCGATGAAGTCTTCGGGCGGCCCCGACGGCGCGCCATCAGCGCCGAAGGGGATCGCCACCACGCGGTGCCCCTCGGCGCGGTAGCCGTGGTACGTGACGAACAGCCGCCCGCGGTACTCCGCGGGGAACATCGCGCCGTCGTAGAACGCGAGCGACATCGGCGCCGAGTGCGGCGGCAGGAGCATCGCGGGCGCCCTCGCCGCGCGGCACCGCGAGGGCCCGTCGCGGTACTCGGGCGACGCGGCACCCGCGTCGTAGCAGAAGGGCCAGCCGTGGTCCGAGCCGCGCGTGAGCTCGTTGAGCTCGTCGTGCGGCAGCGCCGCGTCGGAGAGCGACGGGTCGGCGCGGTCGATGTAGTCGCGCGCGTTCTCGACGCCCCAGAGCCGCCCGGTGCCCGGGTGCCACGCGAGCCCGAGGTTGTTGCGCAGCCCGCGGGCGAAGACCGAGGCGCTGCCGCGGCGCGCGTCCCAGCGCATGACGACGCCGCGCTCGACGGGGCCCTCGCGCTCGGGGCAGGGGTCGGCCGCCTCGCGCGAGCCCGCGCGCTGGCAGTTGTCGGTCGCCGAGCCCACCGAGAAGTAGAGCGCGCCGTCGGGCGCGAACGCGAGGGTCTTGTGGGGGTGGCGCCCCTCGTCGGGCAGCCCGTCGATCACGGTGTCGAGCGCGGGCGCGCCCTGCGCGGGGTACGCGAAGCGCGCGACGCGCCCGGCCTCGGCGACCCAGACGTGCCCGTCGCGAAAGGCGACGCCGTGCGGGCGGTCGAGGCCCTCGACGAGCACGGCGCGGGTGAACGTCCCGTCGGGGCCGGGGCGCAGCGCCGAGACGCGCCCGCGGCCGTGGCGCCAGCCGGGGCCCGACTCGGCCACGAGCACCTCGCCCGCGGGGCCGAGCGCCATCTGCCGCGGCTT
>JBDHVF010000938.1:0-3517 GCA_039809605.1 Polyangiales bacterium
GCGGCTGCGAAGGGCGAGGCCCGCGCTCACTCCTCGGCGTCGAGCTCGGGGTAGCGGCGAAAGATGCCCTGCTCGTTGAAGGGCAGGCGGCGCGGCGAGGCGAGGTAGGCGGCGACGTTCGGCCTCGCCGCGACGCGGTCGCGCAGCGCCACGAGGCCGCGGTAGGCAGGCTCGGCGCGCGCCATCGCCTTCGGAAAGGCGTACGCGAGGCCGCGCATCACCTGAAAGAGCGAGAGGTCGACGTACGACGGGCGCGCGCCGACGAGGTACGTGCCGCCGTTGCGCGCCAGCGCCCGCTCGAAATACCCCAGGAACTTCGGCATGCGCGCGTCGAGGAAGTCGGCCGCGCGGAGCTTCGCCTCGGCCTTCTGCTCGTCGTAGTAGCGCCGCGACGCGATGGGGTGGTGCGTGTCGTGGACCTCGGCCACCAGGTCGCTCAACGTGAGCTGGAGCTGGTGGGCCCACACGCGGCTCTTCTCGTCGTCGGGCACGAGCCCGAGGCGCGGCGCGACGAACTGGAGGATGTTCGCCGTCTGCGCCACGACCACGTCGCCCACGCGCAGCACCGGCGGCGCGAACGCGGGCGTCGCGAGCGACGGGTCGTTGAGCAATCGCATGAGGGCCGACACGCCCCCGCCCTGCGACTCGGGCAGCCGCGCGACGTCGACGTAGGCCACGCCCGCGTCTTCGAACGCCAGCCGCACGAACTCGCCGCGGCCCTGGATGCTCGGCCAGTAGAACAGCTCGTAGCGCTCGGTCGTCATGGTCCCGTGCGTTTCGAACGATGCGCGCCGGGTGTCAAGGGATTCGCAGGCGCCGACCGCACCACTTCGGGCGCGCGCTCGACCTCGCGCAAGATGCTCCTCGCGTGCGCGAGCAGCGCCTCGCCCGCGGGCAGGAGCGACACGCCCCGCGGCGTGCGCGCGAAGAGGTCGGCGCCGAGCTCGCGCTCGAGCTCGCGGATGCTCCGCGAGAGCGGCGGCTGCGACACGCGCAGGCGGCGCGCGGCGCGGGTGACGTTCTCCTCCTCGGCGACGGCCACGAAGTACCGGAGCTGGTCGAGGCTCATGCCGTGACCTATCGCACCGCCGCGCGGACTCCGCCATACCGAGAAGGTATTGGCCGCGGCGGGCGCCGCGCGGGCATCGTCGTGCGCATGATCGAGATCCTCACGGAGCCTGACATCGCGCGCATGCGCGCGGCCGGTCGCGTGGCGGCCGCGACGCTGCGGCATGTGGGCCAGCGGCTGCGCGCGGGCATGACCACGGCCGACATCGACCGCCTCGTGCGCGACGACACCGCGCGGCGCGGGGGGCGGCCGAGTCAGCTCGGGTACAAGGGCTTTCCCGCGGCGGTGTGCACGAGCCGCAACGAGGTGGTGTGCCACGGCATCCCGCGCGCGAGCGAGCGGCTGCGGCCGGGCGACATCGTGAACGTCGACGTGACCACCGAGTACGAGGGCTTTCACGGCGACACGTCGGAGACCTTCTCCATCGGAGAGCCCTCGTACGACGCGCGGCGCGTGCTCGACGTGGCGCGGCGGTGTCGCGACGCGGGCGTGGCCGCCGTGCGAGAGGGCGCGCGCCTCGGCGACGTGGGCGCGGCCATCGCGGAGCTCGCCGCGCGCGAGGGCTGCGGCGTGGTCGAGGAGTTCGGCGGCCACGGCATCGGACGCCGCATGCACATGGAGCCGCACGTGTCGCACGTGGGCGTGCGCGGCGCGGGCCTGCGCCTGCGCGCGGGCATGGCGATCACCGTCGAGCCCATGATCACCCTGGGCCGCCCCGGCGTGCGCGTGCTCGACGACGGGTGGACCGTGGTCACGCGCGACGGCTCCCCCAGCGCGCAGTTCGAACACACCGTGATCGTCACCCGCGAGGGGTGCGAGGTGGTCACCGCGTAGCTGCGAGGTCGACGCGAGGGTCGCGAACGGCAGGTCGGCTCCAGCCGAGGCCGACGCGAGGGTCGCGAACGGCAGGTCGGCTCCAGCCGAGGCCGACGCGAGGGTCGCGAACGGCAGGTCGATTCCAGACCGTACCGATTGCACCCCCTACACAAGGGGGGTCGGTTACGCGTCGTACCGATTGCACCCCTCACAAAGGGATGTTGCGTTCAGGTCTTACCGATTGCACCCCTCGCGAGAGGGGGTTGCGTTCAGGTCGTACCGATTGCAAGGCGGGGGATCGCCAGGTCCGCGGTAGACGCTGAGATGGTGCGGGGTATGGTCGCGCGCCATGCCCGGCACGATCGACTTCTGGTTCGACTACACCTGCCCCTACGCCTACCTCGGGAGCACCCAGGTCGAGGCCGTCGCGCGCCGCACCGGCCGCACGCTCACGTGGAAGCCCATGCTCCTCGGCGGCGTGTTCAAGGCCCACGCGACGCCGCAGCGGCTCTTCGAGACGCTCTCTCCCGCGAAGGCTGCGCACAACGCCAACGACATGGCGCGATGGGCCGCGCTCTACGGGGTGCCGCTGCGCATGCCCGAGGGGCACCCGTTCCGCTCGGTCGAGGCGCTGCGCGCGACGCTCGCGGCGGGCTGCGACCCGCGAGTGATCCACGGGTTCTTTCATGCGTACTGGGGCGACAACCGCCCGATCAGCGACGAGGCCGTGATGCGCGACGTGCTCTCGCGCGCGGGCCACGACCCGTCGGCCGTGCTCGCCCGCATCGGCGACGAGGCCGTGAAGGAAGACCTGCGGCGGCGCACCGACGAGGCCATCGCGCTCGGCGTCTTCGGCGCGCCCACGTACGTCGTCGACGGCGCCGACCTCTACTGGGGCCAGGACCGCACCGCGCTCTTCGACCTCCCCTCCCCCGCGCGCGACGTCACCGCGGCGCCGACGGGGCGCTCGCTCGAGGTCTACTGGGACTTCAGCTCTCCCTACGCGTACCTCGGGAGCGTGCAGGCCGCCGGCCTCGCGCGCCGAACGGGCGCGACGCTCACGTGGAGGCCGATGCTCCTCGGGGCGGTGTTCAAGGCCATCGGGCAGGTGAACGTGCCGATGGCGACGTACCCCGAGGCCAAGCAACGGTATACGGGCCTCGACCTCGAGCGAGAGGCGAGGCACCTGGGGGTGCCGTTCCGGTTCCCGTCGCGGTTCCCGATGAACACGGTGAAGGCGCTGCGCGCGTGGATCACGCTGCCCGAGGCGCGGCGCGATGGCTTTCTCGAGCGGACCTTTCGCGCCTACTGGGCCGAGGACCGCGACATCGCCGACGATGGCGTTCTCACGGAGCTCATCGGCGAGGGCGCGGCCGAGGTGCTCGCGCGCACGCAGTCGCCCGAGGTGAAGCAGGCGCTCGTCGAGGCCACGCAGCGCGCCGTCGACGCGGGCGTGTTCGGCGCGCCGACGTGGGTGGTCGACGGCCGCGAGCTCTTCTGGGGTCAGGACAGGGTCGCGCTCGTCGAGCGCGCGCTCACGGCGTGACGTCTGGTACGCGGTGCTCGTGCCGGAGTTCGGCGTCGCTCCATGGGCTCGGTTTCACCGCCTAGTCAGAAACCTCCTGCGCAGGT
>JBDHVF010000939.1:0-3511 GCA_039809605.1 Polyangiales bacterium
GCGATCGAACTGCGCCGCGCGCTGACAGCGTCGCGAATGCGCCGCGGCTCTGCGGAGCCGCGGCTGGTCTCTCACTGTCAACGCCGCGATCGAACTGCGCGCCGCGCGCTGACAGCGTCGCGAATGCGCCGCGGCTCCGCGGAGCCGCGGCTGGTCTCTCGCTGCCAGCGCCGCGATCGAACTGCGCCTCGTGGGCATTCCACGCGCGGACGCGCGACCCCAACGCCCGCATTCCACGCGCGACCTCCATGTCGTGAGCGAGACGGCCTACGGCGAGGGCAGGCCGACGACTTCGACGGGAGTGGTCTGCACGGTGGTCGTCGTACCGTCGCCGAGCTGGTGCGCGTCGTTGAGCCCCCAGCACATCAGGCGCCCGGTGCGACGCAGGGCGCACGCGCCTCCCGAGTTGCGGGACGAGCCCTGCGGAGAGACATCGACGAGGACGGCATCGGAGAGGCCGGCCACCGGGACGGGCGAGGGACGGTCGGTGCGCGTGCCGTCGCCGATCTGCCCCGTGCCGTTGCCACCCCAGCAGAGCACGCGCCCCGACGCGAGGCGCGCGCACGCCACGACGCCGCCGACGGCGAGCTGAACCGCACCCGTGACGCCCGGCACGACCGTCGGCGTGGTGTGGCGATCGAGGTCGGCGCTCCCGATGCCGAGCTGCCCGAGCGAGTTGTCGCCCCAGCAGCGCACGGTGCCATCGGGCATGCGCGCGCATGCGAAGCCCCCGCCGAGCGCGATCTCCACGGCGCCGTCGATGCCGAGCACGGGCGCGGGCGCCGTGCGATTCGTGGTGGTGCCGTCGCCGAGCTGCCCGAAGGTGTTCTCGCCCCAGCACAGGATCTGCCCGCCACGACGCTGCGCGCACGTCATGTACGAGCCGGCCCAGACCGCGACCGCGTCGCTGATCCCGGCGAGGGTGTAGGGCCTCGAACGCCCGCCCGACGTCCCGGGGGCGACGTCGAAGATCGTGTCGCGACCGCTCCAGCATGCGATCTGTCCGGTCGAGCGAAGAGCGCAGATGTGCGCGGTGCCGACCGTGACGTGCGTCGCGTCGGTCAGGTCGACGATGCGCGTCGGAACATACGCGGGGTCGCTCGATCCGATGCCGAGATCACCGTACGCGTTCTGGCCCCAGCAGTAGACACGCCCGGGGCTACCGCTACGCAGGATGCAGCCACGAACGGTGCTCCTGCTCACCTGCGTCGCGTCGTCGACGCCGGTGACCATCACGGGCCGCAGCCCATCGGAAGCAGTCGAGCCGAGGTAGTTGCGCCCCCAGCAGTAGACCTGCCCCGTCGTCAGCCGCGCGCAACGCGACGTGTCGCCCGAGCTGACCTCCGCGACGTTGCACACGCCCGGGATACACGTCAGCCCCTCGCTCGCGTCGGTCGCGGCATCCGTCGCGGCGTCCGCGGGCGCGTCCGTCACCGCGGGCGTGTCGACGGGCGCGTCCGTCACCGCGGGCGTGTCGACGGGCGCGTCCATCGACGCGGGCGTATCGACCGAAGCGTCGACGCCCGTATCGGTCGTCCCGGTGTCGTCGGGCGCGGGCGTATCGACGGCGACGTCGCTCGGAGACGCGGCGTCGGGCGTGTCGCTCGGCGCTCCGCCGTCGGGCGCCTCGCACGTGCACGCGGCGAACGTCCCGTCGGCGCGGCACACCTGCGCGCCGGTGCGCCCGCTCGCGCAGGTGCACATCACGCTGACGCCGGGCGTGCAGAGCGGAGGCGTCCCACTGCTCGTGCTGCACGCCATGCTCGCGCCGAGCAGCGCCGCGAGCGCGATCGAACGAATCGTGCGGGCCCTCCGAACCACCATCGCATGCCTCCCGAGCGAGACGGCGACACGTCGCCCCGCCTCGCTCGTCGATACATCCCCCCCCCCCCCTCGGCAAGCGCCGTACGTTCGCGCTTCCGTCGCGACGTCGCCGTGCGATACCGTGCCCCCCGTGTCGACGCGACGCGGGGTCGCTCGATGACACCAGCGGGAGGAACCCAATGACGGACGGAGCGAAGAAGAAGGCCGGCGAGCGCGGGCGCGAGGCGCGCACCGACGGCGAGGCCGGGTCTGCGAAGGTCGCGAAGGCGCGCGCGGCGCTGCGCGAGGCGCTGGCGCTCGCGCGGCAGGCGCGCGAGAAGGCGGCGGAGGTGGCGGTGGCGTTGAGCGACGTCGACCGCAACGAGTCGCCGGGCAAGCTGCGCGTGGGCGAGGCGTCGGTGCTGGGCGACGTGCTCGACGCGGCCGACCGTCACCCGCCGCTCACCGCGGCGCACGCCGACAGCGACGGCGGCGTCGACCCGGCGCGCTTCGAGACGGAGCTCCTGCGCGAGTGGCTCGAGTTGAACGCGGCGTTCTCCGAGGCGGCGTCGTCGATCGGCGACGAGATGGGCGCGCTGGTGCGCCTGCTCGGCGACAGCGCGATGTTCTACGGCGCGAGGGTCCGCAAGCCCACGCTGCGCGTCTACAAGGACCTCTCGGCGCTCGCGCTGCACGACCCGAAGCTGCGCGAGGAGCTGCGCGACCCGATCGCGTACTACGGCGACATCGCGCGCAAGGGCGCGCGCACCCGCGCGAAGAGCCAGAAGGCGTAGCGCCCGCCGCGAACCCCACGGGGGTCGAGCGACGAACCCCCGGGGGTGGGAATCCTACCCCCCAGGGGTAGGTGTCCGAACCCCTCGGGGTAGGAGTCCTACCCCATTCCATTGAGAACCCGATGTGCGGTGTGCCGAGCGATGCGGATGCGCTGACGGCGTCGCGGGTGCTCGGGGAATGCGAGCGTGATGCTCGCGCTCGAAGCGCGGTTCGATCGCGGCGCTGACAGCGAGCGGCCAGCCGCGGCTCCGCAGAGCCGCGGCGCATTCGCGGCGCCGTCAGCGCGCGACGCAGTTCGACCGCGGCGCTGGCAGCGAGAGACCAGCCGCGGCTCCGCAGAGCCGCGGCGCATTCGCGGCGCCGTCAGCGCGCGGCGCGCAGTTCGATCGCGGCGTTGACAGCGTGAGACCAGCCGCGGCTCCGCAGAGCCGCGGCGCATTCGCGGCGCCGTCAGCGCGCGGCGCAGCTCGAGCACCCACGTTGACAGCGTGAGACCAGCCGCGGCTCCGCGGAGCCGCGGCGCATTCGCGGCGCCGTCAGCGCGCGGCGCGCAGTTCGATCACGGCGCTGGCGGCGAGAGACCAGCCGCGGCTCCGCAGAGCCGCGGCGCATTCGCGACGCCGTCAGCGCGCGGCGCGCAGTTCGATCGCGGCGTTGGCGGCGTGAGACCAGCCGCGGCTCCGCAGAGCCGCGGCGCATTCGCGACGCCGTCAGCGCGCGGCGCAGCTCGGCGCGGCGGGTGAACCCAGCGAGCTGACAGCGTCGCGGGCGCGCCGCGGAGCCGCGGAGCGGCGGCTGGTCGCCCGCTGCCAACGCCGCGATCGAACTGCGCCGCGCGCTGTCAGCGTCGCGGGCGCGCCGCGGCTCTGCGGAGCCGCGGCTGGTCGCTCGCTGCCAGCGCCGCGATCGAACT